>NZ_LEKG01000339.1:0-2485 GCF_001029515.1 Micromonospora sp. RV43
CTGGCAACCGGAAGGCTGACGTCGAAGAGGTCGGCGACTTGCTCGTCGTTCCTGCGCTCCCTGGCCGCCTTGTACGCGGCGGCCAGGGGCAGCAGCAGTTCGGCTCCAAGTTCCTGCGCTTCCCACTGAGCCATTTTCATCCTGCGTAGCGGTCGGCTTCGACGCGGTGCAGGACGAGGATGGCCTGCACGATCGCGGTCGCTCGGCGTGGGCAGCAGCGCAGCTTGACCAGGATTTTCCAGGTCTAATAGAACCCGAACGGCCGCCGTTGACCTCGGGACTATGCCGAAGCCGGGTGGATTCCTACTCAAGACCCCGGTCCTGTGAGGCCTCTTTCCAGGCTTGGTGCGCCCTGCCGAGTGCACGGTCAGGTGGTCGGGCGGCGGCCGTTCAGCCAGGATTGTCTCGATTGCCGGCGCACGGTCGCTACAGGCCCAGCACGACCGGCACTGCCGGGGCGGATCACTTCACGCAGGTCAGGATGGTTACTTGTTCGTGGTTCGAGCCCGCCAGCATGATGCACCCCTCGCTTACCGGGAGCCGTCGAGCTCTGAACCAGCACGGGAGTCGTGGTGGTCGCTGGGATCGCGAAATGGCTAATCGGAGGGTAGGCCACGAGCCTCGCTATTAGGGTGCCGCGCGATCCTACCAGGGGTTTGACCTAGGTCGATGTAAACGTTCGAGTGAACGGGAGCAGCTTTGAGCAAGGTGTTCTGCGGAATCGACTGGGCCGAACGGCATCACGACGTCGCGCTGGTCGACGAGCACGGCGAGTTGGTGGCCAAGAGGCGCATCCACGAGACGGTCGAAGGTTGGCAACAACTGCTGGACATGATGGCCGCCGCCGGCGACACCGCCGAGGACCCGATCCCTGTGGCGATCGAGACGCCACGCGGGCTGCTGGTAGCGGCGTTGCGGGCCAGTAGCCGGCCCGTCTACGCGATCAACCCGATGGCGGTGTCCCGCTATCGGGACCGGCACAGCGTCTCGCGCAGCAAGTCAGACCACGCCGACGCGATGGTCTTGGCGAACATCCTGCGCACCGACGCCCACGTCCACCGCGCCTTGCCCGCTGACACCGAACTCGCTCGCGCCATCGCCGTCCTGGCCCGCGCGCAGCAGGACGCGACCTGGCGGCGCACCAAGGCATCTAACGAGCTTCGCTCACTGCTCCGCGAGTACTACCCGGCCTTCCTCGACGCTTTCATCAACCGCAAGGACTACCTGACCAGCAGCGACGCCCGCGCGATCCTCGCCGTTGCCCCAACGCCGGCAGCCGGGGCCAAGCTGAGCAAGGCACGCATCGCCGCAGCGCTGCGCCGCGGCGGCCGCCAACGCGGTATCGACGCCCTTGCCGCCGAGATTCAGCAGGCACTACGCGTGCCACACCTACGGCAACCGTCGATGATCGAGGACGCGATGGGCACTACCGCACTGGCGTTGCTGGCCACCCTCAACACCGAGTGCGCCAACGTCGCTCAGCTCGGCGAAGCCTGCGCCCAAGCATTCACTCAACACCCCGACTACCAGATCATCACCAGCTTTCCCGGCCTGGGTGACCTCACCGGCGCCCGTGTCCTGGCCGAACTCGGTGACGACCGCACCCGCTTCACCGACGCCCGCGCCGTTAAGGCCTACGCCGGCTCCGCACCCGTCACCCGCGCCTCCGGACGGAGCATCTCCATCACTCACCGCCGCGTCAAGAACGACCGACTCGCTGCCGCCGGCTGGGTCTGGGCGTTCGTCGCCGCCACCAACTCACCCCACGCACGCGAGCACTACAAACGACGCCGGGAAGTCCACGCCGACCGCCACGCCGCCGCCCTACGCCACCTCTTCAACCGGCTCATCGGCTGCCTACACCAATGCCTCACCACACGGCAGCTCTACGACGAGACCAAGGCATTCCCCACCCGAAACCCAACCCTCGCTTGACCCTTACAGCTATCGGAGGTCTGGAAAATCCTGGTCAAGCAGCGCTGCTGCCCACGCCGAGCGACCGCGATCGTGCAGGCCATCCTCGTCCTGCACCGCGTCGAAGCCGACCGCCACGCAGGATGAAAATGGCTCAATCTGCTCGACCTGGCTGTCTACAAGATCAGCGTGTCCCGGGTGCTTGGTGACTACGGCACCGCTGTCGACTACGCTCGGCAGGTCGACCCGGCCCGGATCGTCATGCCGGAGCGCCGAGCTCGCTACTGGGAAGACACAGCGCTGGCACTACACGGCCGCGGGCGCCCACAGGCGACATTCCAGGCGCTGCTTGCTGCCGAGCGAGACACCCCGCAGGAGGTTCGCTACCGGCCATGGGCGCAGCAACTCACAACCGAACTACTCAACCGCGACAGCCGCAACCTGCTAGTACGGCAGCCGCCGTTTGAGATGTCGCTGGTGGGGCCGGGTAGACGAGGTGCGGCCACCGCGTGATCGTCTGTCTGCTGTGGACATGACTTCAGATCTGGCGGTGGCCGCGTGCCACAGCGTA
>NZ_LEKG01000340.1:0-2484 GCF_001029515.1 Micromonospora sp. RV43
GTCACGAAGGGCTCCGGAGGCTCGTGCGGCGGGGGTGACGCGGGTCAGCGCCGGCGCGACTGCAGCCGGTTCGCGATCTGCCGCAGCCGGGCCTGGTTCTCCGGCTTCGACATCTCACGCCGGCCGCGGTCGACCAGCTGCTGGCCCCGCGGCGACCGCAGGAAGGCGGTGATCCGTTGCATCAGCGACATGAGGGTCCTCCCGTCCCGCGGTCCCCTTCATGTGTACCTGGGACCGGCAAGCCCTTGATACCCGAATCGGCCCTTCCGCAACCACCCGTCCGGGTCAGCCCAGGATCTCGGCCACCACTTCGCCGGCCCGCCACTCGTGCTGGGCGTACGCGTCCGGGAACGCCGAGATCTGCACGGCCTGGGCGGCCACGGAGAGCGGCAGGCTCTGCCAGCCGGGGATCTCCGCCAGCGCGGACAGGAACGCCTTCGTGGCGTACTCCGGGTCCATGAGCTGCTCGACGGTGCCCCAGCCGCTGCTCGGGCGCTGCTGGAACAGCCCGACCGAGTCGTGGTCCCAGCCGATCGCCTGGTGCGGGTAGTTCTGCGACTCGGGCAGCACGCCGCTGGCGTAGTTGAGCAGGGTGCTCTCCTGCATGGCGGTCGCCACCGCGATGACGAGGGCGCGGCGCGGCATGCCCATCTCCTTGCCGGCCTGCACGATCTTCTTCGCGTTGTTCATCTGGGTGCGGTCCAGGCCGGCGACCGGGACGATCTGCCGGACGGTCTTCTTCGGCTTGGGCTTGGCGGTCGCCTTCGGGCTCGCCGTCGCGGACGGGCTGGCGCTGGCGCTGGGGATGGCGAGGGCGGTACTCGGCCGGGCCATGGCCCGGGACGCCGGGTCGACCGCGGCACGCTCGGCGACCTCCGCCGAGGGCGCCGGGTCGGCGGCGCGGTCCGGGGCACCGAAGCCGGCCTGGCTGACGCCGACCAGGCCCAGGCAGCAGGCCGCGCCGGTGGCGACCGCCAGCTGCGTCCGGCCGGGCCGGGGGTTCATGGGTGCCCAGAAGCGGGTACGCCGGACCAGTCCCCGGAGTGTGGCCAACCGGTTGGTGGAGGGGGTATCGTCCGAACGGTCAGCCGGGCGGCCGGAGCCGAACGGGTCGTCGAGGTTGCCGTCGTTACGCATCCGACGAGGCTAGGCAGGGCAAACCGGGATCACCCAGGCCCAAAGGGTGGCCCTCGCCACACTTTGGCCGTTCCGAAGCGGACGGCCCATCCCAGTGCGACCCGGCAGACCACGGACCTCGGGAACCGGACCAATCACCCGGCCTGCAACCCGCGCAGCGGCCCGGGCAGGAACGCCGCAGACCTCCCGGTCCCGCCCGATGATCGACTAACTCGTCCGTTCGGACGATCCGGATATGGGTCGCCGGACCGGGGCGTAGCCGAATCGTGATCATCATCCGGGCATCGGACGTGGCCGTAACGGAATGGACCACCCGCCCCGGTACGTTGGCCGAACCGGGGACGCCGCACGCTCGGCGCTCCCCCGTACGCGTCGACAGGGAGGACCCCACCGGTGCTCGATCCACACGAGCTCTACGAACTCACCGACGAGCTGCCCGAGCTCGGCCAGCCGGTGCTGATCCAGGCGCTCACCGGCTTCGTCGACGCCGGCAACGCCACCCGGCTGGCCCGGGAACAGCTGCTCACCTCGCTCGACGCCCGGGTCATCGCCCGCTTCGACGTGGACCAGATCTTCGACTACCGCTCCCGCCGCCCGGTGATGACCTTCGTCGAGGACCACTGGGAGTCCTACGACGCCCCGGCGCTGGAGCTGCACCTGCTGCACGACGACGACGAGACCCCGTTCCTGCTGCTCACCGGCCCCGAGCCGGATCTTCAGTGGGAGCGTTTCGTGGCCGCCGTCGCCGGGCTCAGCGCCCGCCTCGACGTCCGGCTCACAGTCGGGCTCAACTCGATCCCGATGGCGGTGCCGCACACCCGGCCCAGCGGCGTCACCGCGCACGCCACCCGCAAGGAACTGATCGCCGGGCACGAGCCGTGGCTGCAGAAGGTGCAGGTGCCGGCCGGCGTCGGTCACCTGCTGGAGTACCGCCTCGGCGAGCAGGGGCGCGACGCCCTCGGCTTCGCCGCGCACGTGCCGCACTACGTGGCCCAGGCCGAGTACCCGGCCGCCGCCGAGGCACTGCTGTCCGCCGTGTCCCGCAGCACCGGCCTGCTGCTGCCCGTCGAGGCGCTGCGGACCGCCGCCGAGGCGGTCCGGGTGGAGATCGACCGCCAGGTCACCCAGACCGAGGAGGCGGCGACGCTGGTCCAGGCGCTGGAGGAGCAGTACGACACGTTCGCCCGCGGCCGGGGCGAGAAGAGCCTGCTCGCCGGCGAGACCGGGCCGCTGCCCACCGCCGACGAACTCGGCGCCGAGCTGGAACGCTTCCTCGCCGGCGCCCGGATCCAGGTGACGCGCGCCGACCGCAGCGTGGTGACCTTCAAGGTGGACAGCGTCGAGTAC
>NZ_LEKG01000341.1:0-2456 GCF_001029515.1 Micromonospora sp. RV43
CTCCGCCTCCACTCCGCCGAGCCCGACCGCGCCCGCCGTCGACTACGCCGCCTGGCAGGCGGGGCGGTCGACGCCGGTGGCCGACCCGGTCTATCCGGCCCGGGGCACCGACGCGCTGGACGTCCTGCACTACGACCTCGCGCTGGAGTGGGCGCCGTCGACCACCACCCTCACCGGCACCGCCACGCTGCGGATCCGGCCGGTGAAGGACGCGCCGAGCCTGGTTCTCGACTTCATGCCCTACCAGCTCGACAGCGTCACGCTGGACGGCGCGACGGTTCCGGGCGCGGTGGCGAAGGAGAAGCTGACCGTGTCCGCCCCGGTGGTGGCGGACGAGCCGGTGACCCTGGTGGTCACCTACCACGGCCGGCCGAAGACGACCCCGATGCCGTCGCACCGCAAGGACACCGAGGCCCTGGGTCTCACCGTCACCAAGGAGGGCGGCCTCTGGACCATGCAGGAGCCGTTCGGGGCGTTCACCTGGTACCCGGCGAACGACCAGCCGTCGGACGAGGCCCTCTACGACATCCGGGTGACAGTGCCGGCCGGCTGGTCCGCGATCGCCGGCGGCACGCCCGCCGGTCAGTCCGGCACCACGTTCAGCTACCGGAGCACCGACCCGGTCGCGACCTACCTGACCACGCTCGCGGTGGGGAAGTACCAGAAGCTGACCGCGGCGGGGCCGCGCGGCGTGCCGCTGACCTACTGGTACCGCAAGGGCGCGGACGACAAGCTGCTGCCGTACCTGAAGAAGTCCCCGCAGTACCTGGCCTGGCTGGAGAAGAAGTTCGGCCCGTACCCGTTCCCCTCCGGCGGCGTCGTGGTGGTGGACTCGGCGTCGGGCATGGAGACCCAGCAGATGATCACGATGGGCCGGAAGATCGAGAACACCGCGGCCCGCCGGGACCGCTGGGGCAGCGACCTGCTGCACGAGTACGCCCACCAGTGGTTCGGCAACTCGGTCACGCCCACCACCTGGACGGACCTGTGGCTGAACGAGGGCTGGGCGAAGTACATCCAGGACCTGTACACCAAGGAGACGCTGAAGCTCAGCGAGGCCAGCCTGGACCGTTACCTGCGCGAGGGTGACGCCGTGCTGCGCAAGAAGCTGGGTCCGCCCGGCCGACCCGATCCGAAGCGGTTCGCCGAGGGGAACGTCTACCTGTGCCCGGCGGCGATGCTGCGCGAGATCCACCGGACGGTCGGCGACGCGGCGTTCTTCGCGCTGGCCCGCGCCTGGGTCCAGGAGCAGCGCAACACGCCGCAGGACCGGGCCTCGTTCATCGCCTTCGTCAACAAGCAGACGGGCCGCGACTTCACCGCGCTGATCAACGCCTGGCTGGACTCCCCGACCACGCCGAAGAAGATCACCCCGAAGAAGATCGCCTGACCCGGCGCGGGCCCCGCCCGTCCGGCGGGGCCCCGCGCCGCGTCTCAGCGGCCCTGGAGCGAGCGGACGTTGTCGGCGAACGTCCAGCCCTTCGAGCCGTCCCAGTTGACCGACCAGGTCATCAGGCCCTTGAGCCGGCCCTGGTAGGTGTTCCACGCCTGGGCCACCAGCGCCGGGCTCATGTAGCCGCCGCCGGCGCCGACCTGCGCGGGCAGCCCGGGGACCTGCCGGTCGAGCGGTACGCGGATGGTGGTGCCCTGCACGACCAGGCCGGCGTCGAGGCAGTTGGTCTGCGCGACGAAACCGGCCACGGTGCCGGCCGGGTACGAGTCACCGGCGCAGCCGTACATCGAGCCGTTGTAGTACTGCATGTTCAGCCACCACAGCCGCCCGTTGTCGGCGTACTTCTTGACGATCGGTAGGTACGCGCCCCAGATCGAGCCGTAGGTGACGCTGCCGCCGGTGACGTACGCGGTCTCCGGCGCCATGGTGAGCCCGAACCCGGCCGGCATCTGGGCCAGCACCCCGTCGATGATCCGGATCAGGTTGGCCTGCGAGGGGGAGAGCTGGTTGATGTTCCCGCTGCCGGTCAGGCCGGTCTCGATGTCGATGTCGATGCCGTCGAAGTTGTGCCGCTTGAGGATCGGCACGACGGTGGCGACGAACCGGTCGGCGACCGCGCTGGAGCTGAGGTCGATCCCGGCGGTGGCGCCGCCGATGGACAGCAGCACTGTGAGCCCGGCGGCTTTGGCCTGGCACACCTGCGCCGGGGTGGGCACCTTGACGCCGGCGTCCATGCCGTCCTCCCAGAGCACGGTGCCGTCGGCGCGGATGACCGGGAACGCTGCGGTCACCACGTTGTAGCCGTGCCCGGTGATCCGGGAGTCGGTGATCGGGATCCAGCCGAGGCCGGGGTGTACGCCGTTCGCTGCGCCGTCCCAGTTCTCCCAGTAGCCCTGAAGCACCTTGCCGGACGGCCGGGACCGCAGCGCGCAGGTGTCTCCGCCCGGCGTGGTCGGGCTGGACGACACAGTGGGCGTGGGCGTCGGCGTCCGCGTGGGGGAGG
>NZ_LEKG01000342.1:0-2454 GCF_001029515.1 Micromonospora sp. RV43
CGGTCTGCGCGGCGGAGGCCGCGGCCTGAGCGTGTGCGAGACGTGCGAGGTTGACCAGCACCCGGGCGGCGGGATGGGCTTCGGGGTAGGTGGAGGCCATCATGAGCAGCGCGCCGGTATCCAGCGCCCAGCACGGTACGCAGGAAGTCGACGGCGGCGGCGTCGTCGTCGATGCCGCCCGCCTCGTGGCCGTTGAACCGCCACACCGTCAGATCCTTGTCGCCCCGGTAGTCGTGGTAGGCGGCGTAGACGGTGGACGGCGGCGTGATCTCGTCCATCAGCGCGACGGAGAACCGGGCCGGCACTGTGGCGCGGCGGGCGAACGCGACGGCGTCGACGTAGCCGAGCGTGCGCAGCGCCTGCTCCTCGCGGTCGCGGTGCACGGCGAGGTAGTCGCGGATCTCCCGGTACGGCGTGGCGTCGGTGATCGTGATGGCGCGTGGGATGTCGCAGAGGAACGGCACGTGCGCGACAGCCGCGCGGACCCGCGGGGCCAGCGCGGCGGCGGCGAGCGCGGCCGCGCCGCCCTGACTGTGACCGAGTACGGCGAGCCGGTCCGGGTCGACAGCGGGCAGCTCGCACGCGGCGTCCACGGCGCGGACCGCGTCGGTGAGGAAGCGCCGGTAGTAGTACTTGTTCGGGTCCTCGATGCCCCGGGTGGCCATGCCCGGCGCCTGCGGTCCGGCGGCGGCGACGTCGGGTGTGTCGCCCCGGCTCCAGCCCGAGCCCTGGCCGCGCGTGTCCATCTGGAGGTGCGCGAAGCCGGCCGCGGACCAGAGCAGGTTCTCCAGCGCGTGGCCGCGCCCGCCGCCGTACCCGACGTACTGCACGATCGTGGGCAGCGGCTCCGTCGCGCCGCGCGGCACCCGCAGCCAGGCGCGGATCGGCTGTCCGGCGAAGCCGGGGAAGGTCACGTCGAAGACGTCGACAGCGGTCAGCGGCGTGGGCAGCGGCGTCGCCGTCACGGGGTCGCCGCAGGAGCGCGCCTGTGCCAGAGTGTCAGCCCAGAAGGCGTCGAAGTCCGGAGGCTCGTGCAGGTCGCTGCGGTAGGTGCGGAGTTCGGCCTCGGTCAGGTCGGTGAACACGCCTCGGTTTTCCTCGTCGTTCGTCGGGGGTGGACGGCGAGCCGTCGGAAGATGACGGGCGCATTTCCGGAACGTTTCCGCAACTCGTGCGAACGCTAGGGCCGGTCCGGCCTGTCGTCAAGCCCTCGGCGTACGGCAAGATGTGCGTGGGGCGGGACGGTCTACCGGTCGGTTCCGGCAGCCGGCGAAGGGAACACGGGTGAGCGCGGACGACGAGCGCAGGGTGACCATCACCGCGATCGCACGGGAGGCCGGCGTCTCGGTCCCGACCGTGTCGCGCGTGCTCAACGGGCGGTCCGACGTCGCGCCGGACACCCGGGAACGGGTCGAGGAGCTGCTGCGACACCACGGCTACCGGCGCCGCGGCAGCCGTACCGTGCGCCGGGCGGACCTGGTCGACCTGGTCTTCAACGACCTGGACAGCCCGTGGGCGGTGGAGATCATCCGCGGCGTGGAGGACGTCAGCCACGCCGCCGGGGTGGGCACCGTCGTCTCGGCGATCCACCGCGAGTCCAGCTCCACCCGGCAGTGGCTGCACAACCTGCGCGCCCGCGCGTCCGACGGCGTGATCGTGGTGACCTCGCACCTGAGCCCGGCCGTGCAGGCCCAGCTGCGGCGCCTCAACGTGCCGGTGGTGGTGGTCGACCCGGCAGCCGGCGTGGCCGCCACGGACGTGCCGGCGATCGGCGCCACCAACTGGACCGGCGGCCTGGCCGCCACCGAGCACCTGCTCAAGCTCGGCCACCGCCGGATCGGTTTCGTGGCCGGCCCGCCGCACCTGCTGTGCAGCCGGGCCCGGCTGGACGGCTACCGGGCCGCGCTGGCCGCCGCCGGAGTGGCCGCCGACGACCGGCTGGTGCAGCCCGGCGACTTCTACCACGCCTCCGGGTTCACCGCCGGTGGCGCGCTGCTCGACCTGGACGACCCGCCGACGGCCATCTTCGCCGCCAGCGACCAGATGGCCTTCGGCGTGTACGAGGCGGTGCGCCGCCGCGGGCTGCGGGTCTGCGACGACGTGAGCGTGGTGGGCTTCGACGACCTGCCCGAGGCGCGGTGGGCCTCACCGCCGCTGACCACGGTGCGCCAGCCGCTGGTGGAGATGGGCCGGCTCGCCGCGCGTACGGTGCTGCGGCTGGCCCAGGGCGAGGAGATCGACTCGCCCCGGGTCGAGCTGGCCACCGAACTCGTGGTGCGGGACAGCACAGCGGGGCCCGCCTACCGCTGATCCGGGCCGCTCCTTTCAGTCCTGTTCCGGAATTTCCGGCTCCCGTAGAGCCGACCCGGCCGACAGGGCGACGGCGGCGGCGTTACGGCGACGCCGTCGCCCTGTCGGCCGGGTCGGCTCTACGGGAGCCGGAAATTCCGGAAC
>NZ_LEKG01000036.1:0-65251 GCF_001029515.1 Micromonospora sp. RV43
CGCCGCGCGCGCGGCGGCGATCCGCGACGACCTGCGCCCGGTCGACCCGGTCGCGTTCGCGGATCCGGAGTCGTGGTGGAACATGGCCTTCGACGAGCTGGAGTCGACCGCCTGACGTCAACCGGCCGCCGCCGGTGCGGGCACCGCCGTACGGCGCGAACGGGTCAGGCCCGCGACGAGCAGCAGGTACGCGGTCAGCTCCACCGCCGCCGTCAGCGCCGCCACCGGCTGCGGCATCGCCGCGGTGGGTGTGATGGCGTACCAGGCGAACAGCGCGGTGCCGTCGGCGTCCAACGGATGCGGCACCGCGGCCAGCGCCGCGTCGAGCAGCGGCAGCGCGAGCACCGCCAGCAGTGCCGCCCCGGTCGCGGCGAGCCGCCGGCCCCGCCCGGCCAGCAGCGCGGCGAGCGCCAGCGCGGCGAGTGCGAGCGCCAGCGGCGGCAGCACCGCGAGGACGAGCGCGGGCACGGCGTCGACCTGGTCGTGGCCGGGGCCGCCCACCCGGGTCAGCGTCGTCTCGGTGCGGACCTCCACGACCCGGGTGCTCGCGGCCACGGCAGAGCCGACGTCGGCGACCCGGACGGCCGCGTACCCGACGACGGGCGCGGCGGCGACCGCGGCGGCGATCAGGTGCCGGCGTCGTCCACGGCCCCGGAACGCGAGCAGCAGCACCGCCACCGCGGCAAGCGTCGCCCAGCTGCCGGCGAGCGCCGCGTCGAAGCCGGCCGTGACGTCGAAGCCGCTGCCGGGGCCGCCGTACACCAACCAGGCGGCGTCCCCGGCGCCCGGCTCGGCCGGCATGGTGCGGACCGCGTCCACGACCAGCGGTACGAGCGCCACCGGCACCGCCCAGCGCGGGGCCGGCAGTCCGGCGGCGACGGCGTAGCCGAGCAGCAGCGCCAGGCTCAGCACCTCGGCGCCGCGCCAGAGCGGGGCGGCCACCAGGACGCCGACGACGTGTGCGACGGCGGACACCGCCGCGAGGATCAGCAGCAGCGGAGCGCGACGCACCGGCGGATCCTTTCACGACACAGCGGCCCGCCGCGGCCCCGTGGTCGTCAGCTCCCGGCCGGCACCTGGTCCTTGACGTCGTCGTAGCCGACCGCGCCCGGCGCCGGGGCCGGGGTGTAGATCACCCGGATCACGCCGGTCGGGTACGCCTCGGTCGCGGCCACCCGCAGGTGGTACGGCGCGTCGCCCTCGTCGAACAGCCGGCGGCCCTTGCGGGCGGCGACCGGGTGCACCAGCAGCCGCAGCTCGTCCACCAGGCCCGCGGCGAGCAGTTGCTGCACCACCGAGATCGAGCCGGGGATGAGGACGCCCTTGATGCCGGCGTCGGCCTTGAGCGCGCGCACGGCGTCGACCAGGTCGCCCTGGATCAGCTCGGAGTTGCGCCAGGAGAACTCCAGCGGCTGGCGGGAGACGACGACCTTGCGCATGTCGCCGAGCTGCTTGGCGAACGGCGCGTCCTCACCGCCGGCTGCCTCGCGGTCCGGCCAGGCGCCGGCGAAGCTGTCGTACGTCTCCCGGCCTATCAGCAGCACGTCGGAGGTGTCGTAGTCCTCGGTGACGGCGCGGCCCATGTTCTCGTCGAAGTACGGGAAGTGCCAGTCGGGGTCGATCTCGGCGACACCGTCGGCCGAGATGAACAGCGTGGAGATGACAGTGGCCATCGCGGTGCTCCTTCGCAGTGGGTTCGACGGGTTGACCGCCGCACCGTGTCAAACTCATCGGCCCGCGACGACGTCACCCGGGATCAGAACGGGAAATCCGGTGGCGCGCCCTCGCCCACCCGCCCGTCGACCGCCTCGCGGAGGAGGTCCGCGTGACCGGTGTGCCGGGCGTACTCCTCGATCATGTCGAGGAGCATTCTGCGGACGGTGGGGGTCCGGCCGTCCGGCCAGGTAAACGACGACGGCCCGGCCAGTCCACGTTCGGCGACGACGGCGCCGACCAGCCCGCGCGACCGCTGCACCGCGGCCCGCCACAGGGCGTACACGTCGTCCGGTGCGGCCTGCGCACCGAAGCGCCAGTCCCAGTCGGGTTCGGCGTCGAAGTCGACGCCGTCCCACGGCGATCCGTATGCCTGACCGGCCACCTTCACGGCCAGCCAGTCCGCCTCGACCAGGGCCATGTGCGCGATCAGGCCGCCGAGCGTCATGGTGCTGGCGGCGGTGACCGCGCGCAGGCCCGTCTCTTCGAGCCCGTCGGTCTTCCAGGCGAACGTCCGCCGGTTGCGCTCCAGGACGGCCAGCAGCGCCTCGGCCTCGCTCTCGGTGGTCGCATCGTCCATCGCCGAAGCATAGGCAGCCGGCGAAATCCATGGGGGCGGCGACGGTCCGCCGGTACGGTTCGCGGGACGAGACGCGAGAGGGGTACGCGATGACGGAGACGACGACGCTGTGGCGCCCGACCAGCCCGCGGGAGCTCGACCTCGTCCGCGCCTCCGGCTGGCGGGCCTGGCCGCCGCGGCTGCCGGACCAGCCGGTCTGACCGGCGCCGGGCGGGTGGTCGCGCCCGCCCGGCACCGCCGGTGGGTCAGGCCGGGGTGAGGACGCAGAACTCGTTGCCCTCCGGGTCGACCAGCACCCGCCACGGGATGTCGGCCCCGCCCAGGTCCGCGTCGGTGGCGCCGAGGGACCGCAGGCGGGCGGTCTCGGCGTCCAGGTCGTCCGACGCGTACGGGCGGACGTCGAGGTGGACACGGTTCCATCCGGTCTTCGCGTCGGCCGTGCGGGCGAACCGCAGGTACGGCCCGACGCCCTTGGCGGAGCGCAGCACGGCCTGCTTGTCGGTCACCTCGTGCACGGTCCAGTCGGTGGCCCGGCTCCAGAAGCCGGCCATGGCGCCCGGGTCGGCGCAGTCGACCACCACCTCGGCGATCGGCCCGGTGTCCGCGTGCCGCGGGTCCGGCTCCCGTACGCAGAACTCGTTGCCCTCCGGGTCCGCCAGGACCGTCCACGGCACGTCGCCCTGACCCACGTCGGCGGGCGTGGCACCGAGCGCGGTCAGGCGCGCGACCATCTCCGCGTGGTGCGCGGCCGAGGTGGTCGCGAGGTCGACGTGGACGCGGTTCTTCGCCGTCTTCGGTTCGGAGGAGACGACGAGGTCGACGTAGAGGAAGCGGGGGTCCGGGTAGGTGAAGCCCTCGGGTTCGAGGTTCGTCACGCCGGGGGCCTCGCTGGAGATCTCCCAGCCGAGCACCTTCGCCCAGAAGTCACCGAGCGTGATCTCGTCGTGCGCCTTCATGTTGATCTGTACGAGCCGGGTTGCCATGGCCGCGATGCTAGGGCGTGGGCCGTGCCGGCGTGGTCCCGGCAGGTGATCAGGAATCGAGAAGCGCACCGTGACCGCCGCGCCATAGCGTTGTCGTCAGGCGGTCGCACCACGCGGACCGCGAGCCACGAGGGGGAATCGAGATGTCCGACGGTTTCAGCGCCGAGGAGCGCGCCGCGATGAAGGAGCGCGCCGCCGAGCTGCGCGCCGAGGGCAAGAAGGGCGCCAAGAAGGCCGACGACCTCCAGGCCGTGCTCGACCGGATCGCGCAGATGGCGCCGGAGGACCGCGAGCTGGCCGAGCGCGTGCACATGACGATCACCTCCGCCGCGCCGGAGCTGTCGCCGAAGACCTGGTACGGCATGCCCGCGTACGCCGACGCGGCCGGCAAGATCGTCGTGTTCTTCCAGGATGCGGGGAAGTTCAAGTACCGCTACTCGACGCTGGGCTTCCAGGAGGCGGCGAACCTCGACGACGGCGACATGTGGCCGGCGTCGTTCGCGCTGGTGAAGTGGAGCCCGGAGGTGGAGAAGAAGATCACCGAGCTGGTGCGGGCCGCCGTGTCCTGACCGTGCCGCCGGACCGGCGGCCCCGTCAGGCGGCGGGCGCCGGGCCGAGGGCGAGCGCCGCGGCGTCGCGGGCGCAGCCCCAGGACAGCATCACGCCGTTGCCCGCGTGGCCGTAGTTGTGCACGACGAGCGCGTCGCCACGCCGCTCGGCCTCCACGCGCGGCGCCGCCCGGCCGGGACGCAACCCGACGCGGTGTTCGAGGATCTCGGCGGCGGCCAGGGCGGGTTCGATCGCGACGCACCGGGCGAGGACGTCGGCCTCCTCGGCCGGATCGGGGGTGGTGTCGTCGCTGCGCCGCTGGCCGCCGCCGAGCACCACGTGGTCGCCGTGCGGGAAGATCGACGCCCATGTCGGCGCCATCGGCGCCTCCATGAAGAACCGGTCCAGGCCGGGGTTGCGCACCACGATCCGAGGGCCGCGCACCGGGTGCAGGCCGGTGTCGCCGGTCAGCGTCCGCGCCGCCAGCCCGGCGCAGTTGACCACCACCGGGGCCGACGTCGCCGCCTCGTCGAGCGAGCCCGCCGGCGCGATCCGCACCTCACCGCCGGCGTCGCGGAAGCGCTCCAGGAGGTACGCGAGGTAGACCGGCATGTCGACCAGCGGCAGCCGGACGGTGAACGCGGTGCCGAAGCCGGCGGGGCGCTCGTCGTCGCCCAACTGCCGGAAGCCCGGCGCCTGGTCGGCGAACGGGGGCGTCGCCCCTTCCGGGCGGGCGGCGAGCGTGCCGTCGCGCCACGCCACGCCCGGCAGCGGCTCGGCGCCGAGCACCCGCAGCGTCTCGTCGGTCCAGGCGCGCTGCGGGTCGCCGGGCGGGGACAGATTCGGGCCGACCATCGCCCCGGCCAGCGCCGACGTCGTGTGCGCGGACGGCGCCGCGGTGCGGACGAGCACCCGGGCGCCGCTCTCGACCAGCCGGATGCCGGTGCTGAGCCCGCTCACCCCCGCTCCGAGGACGACGACGTCCGGACGTGCGGCCATGGCGGCTCCATCCACTCGACGGTCGCGGCGGTCCGTCCATTCTGCACCCCCGGGTGGCGCGCCGCCGTCGCTAGCGCTGCCAGGAGTCGAGGCCGCGGACCGCGGACCGGGCGACGTCGTCGGCCAGGCCGGGGTCGTTGCTGGTGCCCTCCCAGCCCTGGTCGTGCACGACAGTGACCGCGTCGGCGACCCGGATCACGAGGATCTGGCTGGTGGTCCGGCCCTCGGCCGGGCTGCCGTCCAGGCTGGTCGCCGGCCGGCTCACCGTCACCAGCAGGGCCTCGTCCCCGGTTCCGGCCATCGGCTCGGACCGGACGGTGACAGTGCCGCCCGAGGCCTGGAACGACCGGCAGTCCGCGACCGCGCCGCGGACCCGGCGCAGGTAGTCGGCCGCGCCGGTGCCCTCGAAGGCGAAGACGGTCTGGTGCAGCGTGCCGTAGGGGACGTTCTCCGGCGGGTCCTTGGGCTGCTTGTAGGCGCTCATCATGGCGGCGCTCGCGGTGACCGACCGCCCGCCGCTGCGGAACTCCTGGTCGCACAATCCGGGCAGCGCGTCGGTGACCTCCATCGGCTGCGCGTCGGTCTTGCGCAGCTCCGGCGGCAGATCGGCGAAGGCTGACGTCGGAATCGTGACGCGTCCGCCGGACGAGGCCGACGGCGACGGCGTCGCGGTCGTCGAGCCGGCGGCCGGCGGCGAGGTGGTCCCCGCGGCGCCACCGTCGTTCGCGCCGCCGTCGCCACACGCGCCGGCCAGCAGCGCGGTGACGAGCAGGGGTGCGCCAAGCATCCGTCTACGGCGACTCGGTGTCCTCACGTCGACCTCCGTCCCGGGCCCGTCCCGACGAATTCCCGATGCGGCGTCACCCGAAACAGCACCGCCACTCCCCCAACGCCCGGCCCCGCTGCCGGGTTCCGGCCGCTCCACCCACAAGGGTGCGGCGACTTCGCAAACAAATGCTTCCGCAAATGATTGTTTGCGATAGCGTGAGGGCATGCGCTCCGATCCCGACCTCGACCTCGCCTTCGCCGCCCTCGGCGACCCGGTCCGCCGCGCCCTGGTGACCCGCCTCGCCCGTGGTGAGGCCACAGTCGGCGAGCTGGGTGAGCCGTTCGATCTGACGCCGCAGGCCATCTCCCACCACGTCGGCGTCCTGCGCCGGTGCGGCCTGGTCGAGCAGCGACGCGAGGGCACACGGCGACCGTGCCGGCTGCGCGTCGACCGGCTCACCCGGCTGAGCACGTGGATCGACGAGCAGCGCCGCGCCTGGGACGACCGCCTCGACGCGCTGGAGACGCACCTCTCCGCTCCGGAGGCGACCCGGTGAGGGCGGCTACCGAACGACACGGCGACGAACTGATCGCCCGCCGCCATCTGCCCGCCCTGCCCGACCGGGTGTGGGATGCCTTCACCTCACCAACCGGGATCGCCGCGTTCTGGGGCGGCTCACACGCCACCGTGCCGCAGGCGTCGGTGACTGTCGACCTGCGACCCGGCGGGGAGTTCGCGCTCGACACCCGTGCCCCGGACGGCCGGACCGGGCGGCTGCGGTTCGTCTACGTACGCGTCGAGCCGCCAAGCGAGCTGGTGTTCGACGAGCCGGTCACCGGCCTGCGCACCACAGTCACGCTGCGGCCCGCCGGACACGGCACCGACCTCACCGTGCACCAGCGCAAGCTCCCGCCCGAGCTGCGCACCGACCAGGCGGCCGACGGGCTCGCCTCGATCCTCGACGCCCTCGCCGCCCACCTCCGACACCACGACGATGGAGACAGCAGTGACCCGAGCAACCCAGCGTGACCTGGTCGCCGAATACTTCGACGGCTTCCGGGCGAGCGACCACGAGCGCATCCTCGCCACGCTCACCGACGACGTCGAGTGGGTCATCCACGGCCACCGCACCACCCGGGGCCGGACGGAGTTCGACGGCGAGATCGAGAATCCGGCCTTCACCGGCAGCCCGCAGCTCGACGTCGAGCGCGTGCACGAGGACGGGCCGGTCGTCGTGGTGACCGGCGAGGGCCGGGGCGTCAGCGTCGAGCACGGGCCGTTCCGCTTCGCCTTCAACGACCTGTTCACGTTCCGGGACGGGCTCATCGCCCGCGTCGACTCCTACGTCGTACCGCTGGGGTCTGCCGGGTCGTGAGCACGGCGGCCGCCGGGCCGGGTGAAGGCCCGGCGGTACGCCGACGGCGAGGTCCGCATCGCTGCGGTGAAGTGGTGCCGGAACGTCACCGCCGTCTCGAACCCGACCGTCGTGGCGACCTCCTCGATCGGCGCGGTGGTGGTCTCCAGCAGCGGGAGGCTGGCCTGGACGCGCCGCTCGATCAGCCACCGGATCGGGGTGGTGCCGGTGGCCCGCGCGAAATGCCGCAGGTAGGTACGGGCCGACATGTGCGCCCGCCGTGCCAGCCGGTCGACGGTGATCGGGGCGCTGAGGTTCGCCAGCGCCCAGGACATGCTGGCGGCGAGCCGGTCGTCCTCGGGGTCGCCGGGCACCGGCGCCTCGATGAACTGCGCCTGACCGCCTTCGCGGTGCGGCGGTACGACCAGCCGGCGGGCGACCGCGTTGGCGATCGTCGGACCGTGGTCGCGGCGTACCAAATGGATGCAGAGGTCGAGACCGGCAGCGCTGCCGGCGCTGGTGAGGATGTCCCCGTCGTCGACGTAGAGCACGTCCGGGTCGACGCGTACCGCCGGGTGGCGCCGGGCGAGCAGGTCGGCGTACCGCCAGTGGGTGGTGGCGCGGCGGCCGTCGAGCAGTCCCGCGCCGGCCAGGGCGAACGCGCCCGAGCAGATCGACACGATCCGGGCGCCGCGCCGGTGGGCCGCGCGGAGCGCGTCGGTGAGCGCTGGTGACGGGTCGGCGTGCAGGTCGGCGACGCCGGGCACGATCAGCGTGCCGGCGGCGGCGAACGCGTCGAGGCCGTGGCCGGTGTGCAGCGTCGCGCCGCCGACCAGCCGCACCGCGCCGGGTGTCTCCGCGCAGACGGTCAGCTCGTACCAGCCGACGTCGAACTCCGGGCGGGGCAGGCCGAAGACCTCCGTGACGATCCCGGTCTCGAACGCCGACATGCCCTCGTACGCCAGCACCGACACGGTGGCGCGGTTCATGGCGGGATCTTAGCGAACAGCGTCGCTCGCGCCACTGGAGCGACCGGACGGCGGCCACCACGATGGGTGCCATGTCGAACGTTCTGCGCATCCCCGCTGCCCGTCCCGCCGACGCCCTCGCCCACTTCGCGGCCCGGCTCGCCTTCGAGGCCGACGTCAGCGACGTGCACGCCGACCTGGAGGCGGGCGTGACCGGCCTGGTCGTGATCGACTCGCGCTCCCTCCCGGCGTGGCGGCAGGGGCACATCCCCGGCGCCGTGCACCTGCCCACCGCGGAGATCGCCGGCCGGGCGGGCGAGCTGGTACCGGCGGACGCCACTGTGGTCACGTACTGCTGGGGGCCGGGCTGCAACGGCGCCACCCGCGCGGCGCGGGAGTTCGCCCGGCTCGGCCGGCCGGTCAAGGAGATGATCGGCGGGTACGAGTACTGGGTGCGGGAGGGCTTCCCGGTACGCACCGAGGCCGGGCTGGTCCGGCGGCCCGCCGACGACCTCACCGCCCCGGCCGGCGCGACGTGCGGCTGCTGAGGCGTGTCGGTTCCGTACAAGACGGCAGGTGGTGGCCGTTCCTAGCATGGCCGCATGCGTGATCTTGTCTACACCGGATTCATGTCGCTCGACGGCGTGGTGGACTCCCCCGGCGGCGGTCCGGGCGAGGAGCACCGCAGCGGCGGCTGGGTCGTCAAGGACGTCGAGTTCCTGCCGGAGGCGTTCTCGCTCAAGGGTGAGGAGTTGGAACAGACCACGGCGCTGATGTTCGGACGGCGCAGCTACGAGGCGTTCGCGCCGACCTGGCGCGACTCCGAGGACCACGCCGCCTACCGGGATCTGCCGAAGTACGTGGTGTCGTCAAGCCTGCCCGAGGACGCGCTGATCGACGGCTGGGGACCGCTGACCGTCCTGCGGAGCACCGCCGACGTCGCCGCGCTCAAGCAGGGCGACGGCGGCGACATCTTCATCCACGGCAGCGCCGAACTCGCCCGCCGTCTCGCCGAGGCGGACCTGATCGACAGGTACCACCTGCTCGTCTTCCCGGTGCTGCTCGGCGCCGGCAAGGGCCTGTTCAGCCAGGCGGACCGGGACCGGCAGACACTGCGTCTGCGCGACTCCGCCGCCTACCCCAACGGCGTCGTCAAGCTGATCTACGACGTGACCCGCTGAGCCGGGTCCAGCGCTATCGCACCACCGGCGCCCGCGCGCAGCTCACCGGCCGTCCGTCCGACGTACCGGCGCAGCGCGCGGGCCAGGTGCGGTTCGTCCACGTACCCGAAGGTGGCGACCGCGTCGGCGGGCGGGCCGCCGGCGGCCAGCAGCACGGCGGCGCGGCGCGCGCGGTCGATCTGCCGCACCGCGCCCCGGGTCAGCCCGGTCGCCGCGCGGAACCGGCGTTCGAGGGTACGCGGTGACGCCGGTGGACGGCCGCCGCGCAACGTCTCGGTGACGAGCGGGTCGCGGACCA
This sequence comes from Micromonospora sp. RV43, assembly GCF_001029515.1. Taxonomy (NCBI): domain Bacteria; kingdom Bacillati; phylum Actinomycetota; class Actinomycetes; order Micromonosporales; family Micromonosporaceae; genus Micromonospora; species Micromonospora sp. RV43. The sequence goes on from NZ_LEKG01000036.1 coordinate 9,395, forward strand.
CCGCACCGGCACGGACCAGCCGGTCCACCAGGGCCTCGGCGTCGTCCGGGCCGGGTGTGGGCCACCGGCCGCCGTCGAGCCGGAACGTCCGGCGGCTCACGTCGGGCAGCTCGGCGCCGCTGTCCACCAGCTCGGGCGTGGGTACGAGCCGCAGCGAGGTGCCCACCGCGAACTCGATGCCGACGAATGTGGCGCCCTCGGGCACCGGCGCGGTGCCGGTCGCGGTCTCGGGGCCGGAGACGGCCGCGTGGGAGCGCCCGTCGCGCTGCCAGAACACGAGCCCCCAGCACGGGGTCGCCACCGAGGTCATCTCGTCGACCCGATCGCTGGTGCAGGTCCACACGGTGTCGATCCAGGCCGAGTCGGACGCCCGCGTGGTGAACCGCAGCTCCACGGCAGGAGCATACGGAGCTTACCAGCTACACGTGACATCCCTACCGATCGTTATCGTATCGGAAATCTATATACAGCTCGTCGCCACGCACCTCAGCCCTCAGGGTCGCAAGTCCAAATACGAGCTCTACGCCAACGATTCTCCCTGAAGTGATGAGCAGGTTCAGGTCGTCAAGTCGCGCACCGATGAGCCTGCAGAAATCGCGATCGCTAGACACATCAAAGGCGACCCATTTCCCCGACCTAGCCACGAACTCTCTGTTCTCAAGGCTGAGTGGCTCCGCGAATGAGTCAACCCACTCGCCAACCGCAAGCCTCAGCGACTCACCATCATCGCCGGACTCCAGCCGATACACAGCACCGCTGTCAAGTGTGACCTCGAAAGGCCCTTCGTCGACGTCGCGGGCCCCTCCCGGCTGGACGTAATTGATGCGCCTGACCCGCACAATCGCGCTGCTCAGCATACTTGCAAGGCGGTCATCGAACATCGGTGCTACCTTCCATGTCAAACCTATGACACCCTACCCAGGGCACATACATGGCCGCGGTGCACCGTTCGCAAACCACGTGCTGGTATTCCCGCCTGGGTACATGCTCACGAAGGTTCCATCCATCTTCGTAATGAGCAAGTCATCGCCCTGACGAATCATGATGTTATCTGGACCGCCTTCATGATCGGTCCGATCCGGACCTCGTGAGGACCGGCGTGGATTTCTTTCATTCGTCGCAAGAACGAATCGCGACGAGCCGGGTTCGCAGGATCCATTCCGTAGCCTTGGGCATGCTTCCCCCACTTTTTCCGAACTGGGCCGAATTAACGCTCAGATCCGGTAGGCCGCACCCGTTGGTGTTGTGGACCAGCACCGGGCCGTTACCGGCCATCACATAGTACGTGTGGGATTTTCAGTCCGTCACGCAGTGTGACTTACTTGTTTATGACGTTTCACCTGGCCTTTCGCGTGTGGCACCCACTTGCCGAATCGACGTCTATCGGTGTTGACGGCGACGGTGACGGCAACCTGGGGAGACGTCCGCGCCCTTCAGTGGTCAGGGCATCGATGGGTGGCGTTCTCCGCCCTCGACCAAAATCCGACTGGCTCAAAACTGCTCTACAGGATCAAGATCGGCCCGGCCGAAGCCGGGCCGCGCGCACGCGCTCAAGGCCTACGGCCCCGCGCGCACGCCCAGCAATACCGAACACAAGCTTCACAGTCGGCACGCCGGCAGAACAGAAGCACCCGCCATGCCGGACGGGAAGTCCGGGATCAACTGCCGCAACAGAGCAGCGATCCCGGACCACATCTCAGCTGACCGCTCAGCCCATTGAGCGGCAGTCATCGATTCATGCTTTCGCTTGACGGTAACCCTGACGGCAACGCCCACGATCCAGCACAGGCAACGACATCAACACCGCTACGCACAGCAACGCTGCACCAATGGAAGCTCAGGCAGTCACCAGCTTGGATCGGGCCGCTGCGTAGCCGTCCGAATTCACGGGGACGATCTCTGAGATCCGATCGAAGAAGCGTCGGCCAGCCGCATTGAAGACCTCGTCAAACTCAGCTCTATTGACGCTGATCCGACGCACATGCTCTCCCCCAGTGGACGAGATAAGAACACGGGAACCCTGCACCGAGAACTCAATCCGAATCGGCTGATCCGGATAGTAAGTGCTCGCGGCGCCATCCGCCCGAAGCCGCTCCAAAGCATCCGCCAGATAGGACCATAGTTGATCGACATAGTCCCATTCCCGCTGACCAACAATCTCCACGCCATCCGCAACGATCTCGATCGCGCCCTCGATATAGTCGGGGTCTGCTGGACGATCCCCATATGAATCGACGTGCACAAACGATCCGTCAGTGAGCCTGATAAAGGAGTTAACAATCAACATCTCAGTTACCCGGCAATGGATAGAACTGGCCAACTCGACCGTTGTTGACTCCGAGTACGTAGTCCACGCCGTTCACATTTCCTTGCACCTGATACATGCCTCGCCCTCCACGCCGTGCCAGCGTATCCCGGTTCTGCCGCATAACAGAGCCGATCGCACTCTGCACATCCTCCACAGACATGGAGCGGTCGAAGAAACTCTGCTGCGCCTTCACTGAGCCATCCCAGTGGGCGGGATGATGCCGCGTAAGGATGTGCTCCATGCCCTTCTTGTCAAGCAGGAATTGCTGGTTGCCGAACTGGAATCGCTCACTCTGCCAGTTACGCAGTGCAGGGATGCATCCGCCCGTGTTGTGCACGAGGACCGGCGTGTTGCCGGCCATCACATAGTACGTATGGATGCCGCTGACGGTGAGGTTGTAGGCGGGAGCGGTGCGTACAGAGGCCGCACGAAGAGCGCCAATTGGCTCGACGGTCCCACCAGGACCGACGACGAGGTCCCCCGGGTCGAGCTCATCGGCACGCTGCCACTTGCCGTCGGTCCGGTTCCAGAACGGGTGATCCTCGGTGGTGACGAGGACGGCGTCACCGACCTCAAGCTCGATCAACTCATCGAGATGAACCCAGACCTGCTCGACGGTTCGAGGTCCCTGCTCGCCGGTTTCGGGATCCGCGGCAATCACCTCGTCGCCCTCTTTAACCTCGTCAAGCGGTTTGCGCGAGCCGTCCGCCATGAGAACCTCAGTGTCGCCACTGAAGCTCATCATGCAGCCGCCGTGCTTTCCGCCCGCGCCACCTCCGGGCTTCGCACCAGGTGGGGAGAGCTGCTTCCCTAGCGCTCCGGCCCCGCCGCCCATCAACTCGTCTGGGGGGAGATTGGCAGCCAGCCAGCTGAATCGTTGCTCCGCCAGTTCCTCGATCCACTTGTCACAGCCACCAGGCCGACCCATCTGCGCACAGATGCTCATCGCAAGGATGCGCTCGTTCTCCGCCATCCAATCCTCCGGACCAGGTCCCGAGTTGTAGAGGAATTCGCCTCGTTGCTCGTTCCACCGGCGGGTGAACTCCTCAAGCGGCACCGTTTCAGGAACCTCGATGACGTGACCGAGGATTCGCGGGTCGTACTTACGCTTGGGCGCGCTGCCCGACAGCTTCCGGCCCTCACCCCACGCCTGGTTCGCCTCACTGCCGCATCCGCCCGGGCAGCCCTTGGTCGGGCTGTATCCGTAGCAGTCGAACCGGCCGCAGTCGTCGGGGATCAGCCCGGAGGGATCACTCATCGTGACCGGGGAGTTGTTCGCGTATGCGTAGCCGTTCCACTGCTGCGGGCTCGACAGATCCTGGAGCGGGTCCAGGGAGACGAAGCGACCGGTGCTCGGGTCGTAGTTGCGGGCACCGACCTGGGTCAGCCCAGTGTTGGTATTGAGGGGCTGGTTGAGGAAGCCACGGTTGTCGGGCGCGGTGACGGTGGCGCCGCGCTGCCCGCCGTAGGGGGTGAACTGGCGCCAGGTGGGGATCTGCGCCGTGTTGTTGAGGTAGAGGGTGGGGTTCCCCTGGTGGTCCGGGATCAGGTAGCTGTAGTTGGTGCCGCTACCGGTCCGGATCGCCGTGGCACCGTTGGGCAGCGGGTAGTAGCGGACTCCGCTGACCGTGTTGGTGGTGGTGTTCAGGGTGATCTGTTGGGTCGGCAGGTAGAGCGTGGCGGTGCCGGGATCCTTCTGGACGAGGAGATTGCCGTCCGCGTCGTACAGGAAGCGGCTGTCCCCGTCCCGGCCCCCGGTCACCGCGGTCAGCTCGCCGGTCTCGTCCCAGGTGAGCGTCTGGTTGCCCTGGCCCGCGTTACGGGCGGTCATGTTGCCGCTCTTGTCGTAGGTGTACGAGGTCGAGCCGGTCAGGCCGCCGGTGGTCGTCGTGCCGGTCAGCGAGTGCGGCTGGCCAGCGCCGTTGCCGTTGTAGACGTAGTCGGTGGTCGTGTCGGACCCGCCGCTGAGGGAGCGCTGGATCTGGGTCTTACGGTTGCCGACGGCGTCGAAGGTCCACTCGGTCCAGAACGCGCTGGTGGAGCCGATGCCGCTGCCCACCATGGAGCGGTTGCCCGCGGTGGGCTGCGTGGAGCAGTTGTCGGTGGCGGTCCAGGCCGAGGTGAGCCGCCGCAGGGCGTCGTGGCGGTAGCACTGGGTCTCGGCCGCCACGCTGGGCAGGTTCCGGGTTTCGACCTGCTTGATGATGTTGCCGAACCGGTCGTACTCGTAGTCACGCTGCCCGACGTCGGAAGTGCTGGTCGTCGTCTTGGTGATCTTGCGCTGCTTGAGCCAGCCGGTGTGGTCGTCGTAGATGTTGGCCATGCTGGCCTGGCTGGAGCTGGTGTTGAGGCCTCCGCCGGTGATCCGGCCCCACGCGTCATAGTTGGTGACGTTTGCGTAGGTGGCCAGCAGGCTGCTCGCCCCGTTGGGGATCTCCAGCGCGCTCTTGTAGGAGTAGGTGACCGTCTCGGCGGGCAGGCCGCCGGCAGCCTGCCAGGCGTCGCTGTACGGCTTGCCGGTGACGGCCAGGTACTTGTGCGTGAAGGAGTAGGTATTGCCGAGCAGCCCCTCGGTCGCCGGGATCGTGATCGTCTCGCCGGTGGAGGCGCCGAAGGCGGTGAAGCCGCCGTACTGGGTGGTGTAGGCGGCGCCGTTGCGGTAGGTGGTGGCCGTGGTCAGCTTGCCGATCGGGTTCGTCATCCCGGCAACGGCGTTGTTGGTGTTGTCGTACTCCCACTTGCCGAACTGGTTGGCCGACGACTGGTCCTTCTTTGCGGCGGTGAAGCTGCCGGTCCTCCGGTTGATCTTGTCGTAGACGTAGGAGACGGTTTTCTCACGGGAGTCGGTGATCTCGGTGATGTTGCCGACGCCGTCATACGTCGTTCTGGTGGTGCCGGCGACCGGGTCCGTCTTGCTGGTGACCCGGCCGAGCAGGTCGTACTGGTTCTTCCATTCGGCTCCGCTCGCGTCGGTCAGGAACGCCTGGTTGCCCCGGTCGTCGTAGCCGTAGCTGGTGGCGGTCGTGGTGCCACCGCTCACCCGGAAGGTGCCGGTGAACGCGTTCGCCGGGCTTACCAGGGCGGGCGCGGCGGTGTACTCGAGCAGCGTGGTGGCACGGCCCATCGGATCGGTGACGGCAGTGGTGACGGTGCCGCCCGGCGGCGGGATCACCGTGGTGCGGTCACCGTTGTAGACAGTGCGGGTCGACGAGACGACCAGGTTGTCGCGGGCGCTCTCGGCGAGGATCACCCGGCCCGCACCGTCGTAGGTGTTTCTCGTCTGGTTGAGCACCTTCTTGGCCAGGTCCGGCGCGTACACAGGGGTCGTTCCGGGATCCCGCTCGGCGTCCCACCAGCCGTTGTAGGTTTCCGTCACCCAGCCGCGGCTGTCGTAGAAGGTGTCGGTGATCATGCGGCCGCCGGCCGGCGTCGTGGTCTGCGTCTGCCGGGGACGCAGTTGGGCGTCGAAGATCTGGGTGGAGACGGCGTACCCACCGGAGTTGTTCAGCGTCTCGGTGGTGGTGGCGCTCGGACCAGTCTTCTGAACCAGGTAGGTGTAGCGATAGTGAGGTGAGCTGCTGGTCGCCCGGGAGGCAGCCCATACCGCCTTGACCCTGCCGAGCGCGTCGTACTGGCGGGTGGTCACCACGTTGTTGACGTCGTTGCTCACCGTGGTGAGGTTGCGCATCGGCGTGACCGTCGCCGAGGTGGAATGCCCTTCGGCATTGGTGGTCTTGACCCCAACGGTCAGACCGACCGAGTTGTCGGTATACGTGGTCCGGCTGACGTTGCCGTTGGCGTCGTAGGTGGCCACGGCCCGTCCGTAGCTGTCGAACTCGGCACGGTCGCTGGTCTGGTAGACGTAGGCGCCGGACTTGTAGTCCTCGGCCTTGCGCACCATCGTGACCATGCCCCGGGTCGGCACCTTGGTCTGCGGGAAGGTCTCGTCGAACGCGGGGTCGTCGTAGTAGGTCCGCGTGTGGGAGACAACCTGGCGGGGTCGGTCGACGTTCGCCGGGGCGGTCAACGTGTTGACGCTGCCGGGAACGGTGGCGGGCGACCCCTGGGAGTAACCGCCACAGGCCACCGACACGGTCTCGACCTGGCTGATCAGACCGGTGATGTTGGCGGCGGTGTTCGCCGGCGCGTACTTCGTGGAGGTGCAGCGGTCGTAGGCGGGATCCACCGGCACGGTGTGGTCATAGGAGTGCGTGATCAGGCCGAAGGTCGGCGAGTTGACGTTTGTGTCGTACGTGGTGTCGGTCTGGCTGTAGCGCCACGTGGTGGTCTCGGACGAGGTGACCGCCTGCCGGTTCCACTTCTGGACCTGTCCCATCTTGTGGGCGGTCAGCGCGGGCAGGCCGACGCGCTCGCGAGTGGCAGTGGCACCGGATACCCAGTAGGACATCACCAAGGAGGTCTCCACCGGGCCGGTGTCGCCGCGATGGGTGGTGGTCTCCAGCTCCCGACCGGCGAGCTGGTCGAGGTCCTCGTGCTGCCCACCCGCGGAGTCCGTCACCCTCACCACGGTGCTGTTGTTGTTCTTGGACATGCCGCGGTAGTAGGTCGAGACGGACAACGTCTGTGCGTCGTTGACACCGTCGCCGTTGCGGGTCTCGACCTTGCCGTATCCCCGGAACTGCCCGTAGGTGCGGTACTTGGCCTTGACCACCTCGTTGTCGTCGTAACGCCAGGCGGCGCCACCGACGTAGCTGTAGCTGGTCGAGGTCTGCCGGGCACCACCCGTGGGATCGGTGGCGGTCACCCGGGTGACGGCGTACTTGTGGAACCAGTCGAGTTTCGGCGCGGTCAGACCGTCCGGCGTCCAGTAGACCGGATAGCAGGAGCGTGTGTTCGACTCCGGCGCGACGGTGACCGGCGCGGTGCACGGGACCGGCAGCTCGTAACTGGCGGTGATCTTGGAGCCGGTCTCCGTGGTGACCGTCTCGATGCGCTGCCGGTAGAACGACGGGAAGCCGCCGGCGGTGTCGACCCGGTTGGCGAGTTTCTTCCCCGTGAAGGACACGGACGGCAGGGTGATCGGCGTCGTCGATCCGCCCGAGGTGAGGTCGTGCCCGGTGCGGGTGATGGAGTCGAGCCACAGCGTGGGCGCGGTGCCGTCGCCCGTGACCGGCATCGTCTGCGCCAGCGTGTAGGTGTCGACCGGCAGGTGCTTCCGGGCGGTCAGGTCGTACTGCTGGGTCTGGATGGAGGTGAGTCGCACCGTGGAGAAGAACGACGGGCTCCAGGACTTGCAGTCGGTGTCCTTGGCGCAGACCAGGTCGTAGGGGACGTCGGGCCAGTTGGCCTTCGTGGATTCGTTGAGCGGCTTGCAGGTGCCGGAGAGGCAGCGGTCGTCGGTGTTGAACACGACCCGGTTCGGCACGGTGCCGTAGGCACCGCCGTCGCTGAAGCCGTAGTCGATGCGGGCCAGGCTGCTGTCGCGGATGTAGGGGACGTCCGTTGCGCCCTCGTTGCGCCCGTAGTAGTTGACGTCCTGGTTGTAGAAGTAGGCCATCGCATTGCCGTGCGGGTCCTTGACGTAGTCGAGGTTCCACCGGTGAGCCATGGTGCAGACGGACGCGCCGAACCCCGCGCTGTCGTAGCAGGGGTCATCCGGGTGCGGGGAGTAGACCGGGCCGTAGTCGACGGACTTGGTCTCCGGCTTGTCGGCGGACCAGCCCGGGAGGCGGTTGCGTCCGAACTCGTAGATCGTTCCGTCGGGCTCGGTCACCCGCCAGTACTCGGTGTTGTAGGTGCCGCTGCCGTTGTTCGACCCGGTGACCCGGGTGACGACGGAGCCGTTGTCGCTCTGGAGCTTCCAGACCTCCTTGTCGTCGTCCCAGATCAGCGACGTCGACGAGCCGTTCAGCGACAACGTCAGGATCGGCCCGGCGTAGCAGCGGTCGTAGGTCTTCTTCGGCGACGGGCTGCCGCCCGGGTTGTCCTTGCACGAGACGAACGTCTGCTCGACGTAGTTACGCGGCGTCGACCAGCCGTCGCCGACCCAGGACGCCTGCGCGTTGGTGGCGACGGTCTGCCCGTCGACGGCGCTCGAGTCGTAGGAGAGGGCGAGCTGCGGCGCGAGCTTCGAGCGCGACGGCGGCAGGGTCACCGGGTACGAGTAGCTGAACGATCCGGTGCTGCCACCGGCGCTCCACGATCCGGAAGGCTTGAGGTCGGTCGCGGCGTAGGTGCCGCCCTTGCCGCCTTCCTCACCCGCGCCTGCGACTGCGGCGACGAGCATCTGCGCGCCGGTCCTCGACACGGCGGTCTCCACCGGGATCTCGGCGGAGACGGTCCTGGTGGCGCTGTCGTTCGTGGACGACAGCGGCTGCTGCTTGCGGCATTCGGCGCGCTGCGGGGTGTCCAGCGCGCAGGCCGGCAGACGAACCAACTTCAACCGCAGACCGTAGTTCCCGCCGTACGCCTCGGCGAAGGAGTCGTAGTCCACGCCGATCCGCACGGTGCCGGTGGTCTTCGCCGACGAGTTCGCCTGCGGAGTGACGCCCACGAGCAGTCCGTCGACGCCGGTCGCGGTGGCGGCGGTGCGGTCGAGTACACGCACGTCCAGGCGCTGCGGACCGGTGTAGGCGGCACGTCCCTCCGCCACCGGGCTAACCCAGACCGGGGTGCCCGCCGCGCGGGCCTTGGACGCGCCGGACGAGCTCTTCGCGACGCCACTCAGGTCGACCTGCGCGGCGGCGGCCCGAGGCCAGGTCGTCCTGGTCGGCTTGAAGCTCGTCCTGGCGTCGTTCCGGGGTGCCACGAACCGGCTGGGCAGAGGCTTCACCCCGTCGACCGACCTGCCCGGCGACGGGACCGGTGGCCGGGCCACAGTCGGTGCGGCTGCGGCGGGCGNCGGCGGGCGTGCCGACCAGCACCCCCGCCGCGACGATTGCGGTGACGACTGACGTGACCAGCCGCCTGCGACCCGTGAAGAGCCGCGATCCCCCGTGCCTGAGCATGCGTGTCCCAACCTGAGTACGGATGAGGTGACCACACGGGTCATCGATGTCGCTCACCCCCGTGGCGCGATCAATGTGCCACGTTTCCGGCCGATACAAGATCACGAATTGGTAACACGGACCCGTTGGCATCGGCGCAAAAGCATTGCAGCAAGTGCGAAAGGGAAAGCACGCTGTAACGAAGAACATTCCCCGAGCCGGGTTCCGCTGGTTCACTGTGCCCGCCATCGGACGCGCACCCGCGCGTCCCTCGACACGGGGGAGATTTCGTCATGCCCGCAATCCGGCCTCCACGCCGAACGAGGGCCGCCTCGTTCGCGACTGCGGCCATCCTTGTCGTCAGCACCGGCGTCGTCTGGCCCGGCTCGATCGTCTCCGCGTCACCGGACGGCTACGCCGGCGCGCCGGTGCCGACCGGCGCCGTCGACGCCCCGCTGGGCGTCGAGAAGGCGTTGGCCCAGGCACGCCGGACCGGGAAGTCCGTAGAGGCGACCGCGACCGGCACGTCCACCTCCGTCGTCACGGCCCTGCCCAACGGTCAGGTTCGCCTGACCCAGCACGCCACGCCCATGCGGAAGATGGTCGACGGCACGTGGAAGGATCTGGACGCGACACTGGTCCGGCAACCGGACGGCACCATCGCTCCCAGGCTGACGACCAGCGAGGTGAGCATCTCCCCCGGCGGTTCGACGCCGCTGGCCGAGCTGACATCCGGTGACCGCACCCTCACCGTGGACGCGCCCGTGCCGCTTCCCGCGCCGACGCTGTCCGGCCCGACCGCCACCTACCGGCAGGTGCTGCCCGACGTCGACCTGGTGGTCAGGGTCGACCGCAACGGCGGCTTCTCCCACGTCTTCGTGGTGCACACACCGAAAGCCGCCGCCAACCCGGCACTCCGAACGCTGACCCTCGGCACCGTGGCGAACGGCTTCACTCTCGACGTCGACGGGACCGGCAACATCGCCGGCCGGGACCGGGCCGGCGCCACGGTACTGTCCGCGCCCGCGCCGATCATGTGGGATTCGAGCGCGTCCCGGGCGACCGGCCCGGCCGCCCGCAGCGCCCCGAACTCGACCGCCGCCGCGCCCGGCCGGGCCGCACGGACGGCGCCGATCAAGGTACGCATGCAGGGTCGGCAGCTTCACCTCACTCCGGATCAGGCCCTCCTGACCGGCGCGAAGACGACGTACCCGGTGTACATCGACCCGACGTTCACGTGGACGCCCGCCGGGTCGTCCCGGGGCGGCTGGGCCAGCATCTCCTACCAGCACCAGTCCACGAACTACTGGATGACCACACCCGATCCGGCCGACCGGATGCAGGTCGGCAACTCGGGCGTACAGCGCTCGAACACGCTGATCAACTTCTCGATCCCGGTGAGCACCCTGACCAACGCCGAGATCAACTCGGCGCTTTTCAAGATTACGAATACGCGGTCGTGGAGTTGCGACCCCAAGCAGGTGAACGTCTACGCACCCAACACGGTCCTGAGTAGCAGCAACGCCACCTGGAACTTCTGGGAGGGCCAGAGCGCCGGGCCGCTGGCCGCGTCCAAGAGCTTCGCGTACGGATACAGCGGGTGCGCGGCGAACGGTGTGTCGTTCGACGTCAAGGCCCAGATCCAGCGGGACATCAGCGACAACCACAAGACCCGCACCCTGTGGCTGAAGGCGGCGAGTGAGGCGAGCGACCCGCAGAGCTGGAAGGAGTTCCTGGAGACGAGCCCGACGCTCGAGATCCAGTACAACCACAAGCCGAACAAGCCCACCGGCCTGACCACCTCGCCGAAGACCACCTGCGCAGGCGGTTCGACTGTCGGCGACGCCTCCGTCTCCCTCTACGCGCCGGTCTCCGACCGCAACGGCGCGGTTCTCGGGGTGTCCTTCCGGGTCACCCGCAAGAGCGACGGTGCGGTGGTCGCGACGTCCGACCCGAACAAGCTGACCTCCGCCTCGGGCGCCACGTCGGTACTCGTGGTCTCACAGGCCACCCTGCGCCAGTACGCCGGCTACACCGGCCCCGGCACCGGCGCGGTCACGGCCTTCACTTGGAGGGTCCAGGCCACCGACTTCCGTACGGCGAGCGACTGGTCGGACACCTGCACGTTCAACTTCGACCCGACCCGCCCTGGTCACCCCGAGGTGACGAAGCCGACGGAGGCCGTCATCGGCCAGCCGGCGAGCTTCACCATCACCGCGGCCGGGGGCACCACGCCGAGTGGCTACCTCTACCAGCTCAACGCCGGCGCGCCGGTCCAGGTGGCGAACGCCGGCGCCGACGGCACCACGGTGACGATCCTCCCCACCCGCTACACCAACACGCTCACCGTCACCAGCCTGTCCCCCGGCGGCAACATCGGCGACTCCGAGAGCGTGACCTTCAACGCGGATCCGGCGGCCCTGGCTGCCGACGGTGACATGACCGGGGACGACGTGCCCGACCTGGTCGCCACCGGCGGCGTGAACGGGTTGCCGGCCGGGCTCTGGCTCACCGAGGGCGGGTCGGACGGGCCGCCCGCACCCGCGACGAACATCGGGGCCAAGGGCAACGGCCTGACGAAGCCCGGATCCGCCCGGGACTACGACGGCGCACAAGCCGTCACCGGTCGGTTCTCCGGCTACGCGCTGCAGGACGTGCTCGTCTACTACACCTCCGGGCCGTTCGCCGGCGGCGGCACTGTGCTTCGCACGAACGGCGACGGGTCGGTCATCCAGCCGTCCGCGGACGACACCCAGTACACGATCCAGCGCGAGGCCCTCACCGACGAGGCTGGGGAGTCGCCGTTGCAGGTGGCCAACGCCGGTGACGCCCGGGGCACCGGATCGTGGCACAACGATCTCATCGGGACCAGCGGAAACGACTCCGTCGGCTACTCGCTCACCTACTACCCGTCGACCGGTGCCGGGATGTTCCAGCAGGTCACCCGCACCTCAGCCACCACACCGGACGGCGGCGTCGACTGGAACAACTGGACCATCGCCACGGCGCAGGTGACCACCAGCACCGGCACGAGCACGGCGATGTTCCTCTGGAAGCGCAGTACCGGCGCACTTCATCTCTGGACCGGCATCGGCATCGACATCGACAACGGCCAGATGACCTACACCCCGTACGTGATCGCCGCGTCGGGCTGGAACACCGGCGCGGCCGTGCGCCTTCGGGCCGCCGACGTGAACAACGACGGAAACCCGGATCTCTGGGCGATCGGTGACGGCGGCCTGAGCAAGATCTGGCGGGTCACCGGCCTGGCCGGCACCGCGGGGACCATCGCCGCCGACACCGATCGTAAGATCGTCACCGCTGACCACGCCTGGCACTTCGGCGAAGCGACGGAAGGGCCGGCGAGCGCCGTTCCGGCGCAGGACGCGGTCGGTAGCCTGGCGGCGACGGGTAGCGGGGCGGCGGCCTGGCACTCCGGCGACCTGTTCGATCCGAGCATCGACCTCGACGGCGTCGACAGCACTCTGACCACGCCCTCGTCAGCGGTGACCACCAATGCCGAGTTCTCGCTGTCGGTCTGGGCGAAGCCGGACGCCAGCGGCGGCACCGTCGTCTCCCAGGACGGCGTCAACACCGCGAGCTTCAGGTTGTGGGCCGAGGCGAGCGACAACTCCTGGCGGTTCGCCATGTCGCGCAGCGACGTCGCGAGCCCGGTCTGGGACACGGTCAGCAGTGGCGCCAACACCGTACGGCTGGGCGCCTGGACGGAGTTGACGATCACGTTCAGACCGGCCGGCGGAAACCTCAGCAGCATGTACCTCTACGTCAACGGACGCGGGGTCGGTTCGGCGGCGCACTCCACCACCTGGCACGCGGACCGGAGCATGCGCTTCGGCGGCACGCGCACCGGGAGCGCATCCGTCGGCAGCTACTTCAACGGTCAGTTGTCCACCGTCCAGACGTGGAAGTCGGTGGTGCTCAGCCCGAGCCCGGCCCAGCACGACCTGACCGGTGACGGCAAGCCGGACATCGTCACCGCCGACTCGGCCGGCAACCTCTACCTCCGGCCGCACACCGGCGGCACCGGCATGTCCACCTTCGGCACGCCGGTGAAGATCGGTGTCGGCTGGGGAAGCCTGCGTTGGGACATCTACGACTGGACCCAGGACGGCCTTGCCGACGTCATGATGGTCGACACGGTCGGCGACCTGTGGGCGTACCCGAACGCCAGCGGTGCGCCCAGCTCGGGCAGACGTGCGCTGGTCGGTTCGATGTGGGGTGACTACACCCACGCGACAGGTAACGCGAACCGCGCTGCGAAGCCGGATCACTTCGGGATCAAGAACTCGACCGGCGAACTGTTCTACTACCCGAACGGCTGCTGCAAGGTCCTGGTGGGTCGCTCCGGGTGGTCGAACTACCGCATCTACCCGGCCGACTTCAACCGGGACGGACTCGACGACCTCATCGCTATCGATCCGGCGGGTGACATGTTCTATTACCCGAACACCGGACAGGCCGGACGGGTGATGTTCGGCGCCAGGAAGCAGATCGGTAACGACTGGGGCCCGTACCGGGTCGCTGTCGCCGACATCAACTCCGACGGCCTCCCGGATGTCCTCGGTGTCGACTCGAGTGGGAACGCGTGGGTCTACACGGGCCGCCCTGACGTGAGCCTCAACAACCGCTACCAGGTGGCCAGCGGCTGGACCACCACGGTGGTCAAGGCGATCGGCTGAGCCGAAAGGAACAGGATCCGGTGCTCGGCGGTGAGGACCGCCGGGCACCGGATCACCGTTTGTGAAGCGGCAGGAGCATACGGCGATCGTCAGCGGGCGGGGGTCTCGTCCCGGGCGGGGTAGCCGAGGATCTCCGCGAGGTCACCGGCCGCCTTCGTGTACGCGGCGTAGATGTCGTCGTCGAAGTGGTTGCGCCAGTCGCCGGACGCACCCTTGCGGTAGTGGGAGATCCGCCCGGGGGTCTCCTTGGACTTCTTCATCTTGGTGAAGCTGTAGCGCGCCAGCAGGGACTCCAGCTCGGCCGGCGGCAGCGTGATGCCGCAGTGCCGCAGGAGCTGGTCGACCTCGTCGGCCTGCCGCTCGCCGGTGAGGTCCTCGTAGCGGAACAGCCGGAACGTCTCGGCGCTCGGTGCGACCGCCCAGGACCTCATCTGCCCGAACTGCTTCTTGTCGCGCAGGCGGTCGATGACGTAGAGCATGCCCTCCTTCTTCGGCAGCTCCTGGAGGGCCTTGCGTGCCTGCGGGATGTCGCCCATCGGGGCGTGCGAGTTGCGCAGCGAGAAGTAGCTGGAGACGACAACGTCGCGCGGGTCGCGGATCACGAAGAACGCGCGGTAGCTGCCGGCCTTGGGCACCGCCTCGAACCGCTTGTGGGAGAGGAAGATCGCCAGGCCGATGCGGCCGGCCGGCACCGGCGCGGTCGCCCCGCCGGAGTAGAAGCGCGGGTCGTAGGGCAGCATCCCGCAGTGGCGGTAGACGGCCGGGTCGCTGAACAGCGCCTTGATCCACTGGCTGCCGGTCTTGCGGACGGTGCAGTGGAAGATGTTGTCGAACTCGCTACGGGCCACCACCGGAACGGTGAGTCGCATGCGGGCGTTGCGCGCTTCCATCTGCGCCCGCCGGGCCTTGACGCGCAGAGAATTCGGCGAATTGTGCTTGGCGAATTCGACGGCCCGATTAATCATTTCCCAACCTCATCCGGACCCCGCGGAGCAGGGGCAGCACGAACACCTTTCCGCACGTCACGCAGGTGAAGTCCGCAGACCTCGCCTGCTCCGCCCCGCGCCCCGACGCGCCGCTAGGAATATCCCCGACGGTCCGATTGATGTCAATCCCGGGCGGCTGGGAGAACGCTGAAAATCTACTATTTCCATAGGAGTTGCGGAATAAGCGCGACGGGCACCCGCCGCCACCCGCGCACCGGCACAATGAGCGCCGTGCTCACCGCCACCCGCGACCTGCTGACCGTCCTCGACCCGCTGTCCCACCGCGACCGGACGCGGCGTCTCGTGGCATGGGCACGCACCGCGCCCGACCGTGCGCAGGTCTGCGCCGACCTGCGCCGGCACGGCCCCTACGAGCGGCGTCTCGCGCTGCTCGCCGCGCTGGCCAGCCGGGACACCGCGGCCGTCCTGGCCGCGACGTTCGACCCGGAACCCTCGATCGCCGCCACCGCGCTGACCGCCGCCGTGCGGGCCGGCGTGACGCCCGCCGACCTGACCGACCAGCCGGCCGGCGCGCGGCGGCGCGTCTACCGGGCGCTGCGCCGCAACCCGGTGCCGGCCGTCGCCGACGCGCTGATCATCGGGGTACGCGAGCGGTTCGGCGACCACGAGGCCGCCGCGCTGCTGCCGGCCTGCGGCCCCGAGACGGTACGGGCCTGGCTGCCCGACCTGGAACACGCGCTGAACCCGGAACGGCTGATGCGGACGCACAGCGACATCGTGCTGGCGCGCACCGGTGAGCGGCTCGCCGCGGCCCCGCCCGAGTCGCGCGGGCGGATCTGGGCGGAGGCCGCCGGCGCGGTGCTGCGCGGTGAGCCCGCGCGGGCCCTGGACCTGCTCGACGCGTACGCGCCCGAGGAGTCGCTGCCCGGCCCGATCGTCGCGTACGGGCGGCTCGCCGCACACGACGCGCGCCGGGTCGTACGCCTGCTCACGTCGCCCGGCCGCGCGGCCTGGCTGGCCCGGACCGTGCTGCCCCGGGCGCTGCTGCTCCGCCTCACCACGCTGCCCACTGGTGAACTGGTCCCGCTGGCCGCCCGGCTGCGGGAGCACGACCGGGCGCTCGCCGCGTTGCTGCGCGCCGTGCCGCCGAGCCGCCGCGCCGAGCTGTACGACGGAGCGCTGGCCGACACCGACACCACGGCGCTGCTACCCGGCGCCGCGGTGATGGAGGTGCTGCCGGCGGCGGTACGGGCACGCGAGGCGGCCCGCGTGCTGACCCTCCCGTCCGTCCGGGAGCGGGAGGAGCAGGTGCGGTTCTGGAGCGCGTACCTGCCGTGGCCGGAGGCGTCCGCGTCGGCGAGCGCGGCGCTGCGCTCCGGCGACGCGGACGAACGGGCGGACGGGTGGCGGCTGCTGGTGGCGGCCGCGCGCCGCTCCCGTGATCCGCGGACGGTGGCCCAGGTGGTGGTCCGGCTGGGCCGGCTGCGCAACGAGCAGGACCCGGTACGCGCCGCAGCGCTCACCGCGCTGGCCACTGCGGCGCCGCTGCTCACCGCCACGAACGCGGGCGGGCTGACCGGGCTCACCACCGACGCGGTCGACGCGCGGGACACCTCGGCGACCACCACCACCGCGTTGAGCCGGCTCGCCGTCGACGTCCTCACCCACCACGTGGACGTGCCGGAACTGGTCGAATGGGCACTGCGCACGATCGACGCGGTGAGCAGCGACGCGAACGTGCCGGTGCTGCGCCGGCTCGACACGGTGCTGCGCCACGGCCAGGAGAGGGTGGTGTTCGACCGGCTGCGCGGCCGGATCGAGGCCGGCATGGCGCGCGGCCGGTACGGACTGCTGTTCGCGCTCACCCACGCGCTCGGCCGGCGCGCCTGGCGTCTGCCGGAGCTTCAAGACCTGCTGCGCCGGACGATCGGGCCGGGCACCCTGCCCGCTGTGGCCCGTACGGCCGTCGGGCTGTGGCTCGCCGATCCGCGTACCCGCTCGCGGCGCGTCGCCGAGGTGCTCGACGTCGACGCGTCGGCGGTGGCGATCCACGAGGTGTGGGCGATCGTCTGCACGTCCCGCACCGACCTGCTCGACCGCGTGCTGGACCGGCCGCCGCGCGGCCGGTTCGTGGAGAACGGGAAGCGGTGGGTGCCCGGCCCGGCGCCGCGGGCACAGCGGTGGCTCCCCCGCCACCAGGAACGCTTCGTGGCGCTGCAGGCGCGCGTCGTCGCCGACTCCGGTCACCGGGTGTGGCAGCGGGCGGCGGCGATCCGGGCCGCCGCCGGGGCCGGCCCTGCCGGACGCGAGATGGTGCTGCGCCACGTCGACGCGTCCGAGGTGCCGGTCGCCGAGGCGGCGCTGGGCGCGCTGGCCTGGACCGACCGGCCGGACGAGGCGTTCCCGCTGCTGCTCCGGTACGCCGACGGCGACCGGGCCCGCGTCGCGCTGTACGCCGCCGGACGAGCCGCCCGCCACGTCCCGCCGACCCGGCTGGCCGAGTTGCTGGGCGGGGTGCTCACCGGCGCCGCGAAGGTCACCAGCCGCAAGGAGGCCGCGCGGCTCCTGGCCCGCTACGCGCAGGTGGACGTGATGGTGGTGCTCGAGGAGGCGTACGCCGATCCGGGCACGCACCGCGACGTGCGCGCGGCGATCGTCTCCGCCGCCCGGCAGCGGCTGGGCACCGAGGCGACCTGGGCCGTGCTGCGCGCGGCGGTGCACGCCGGCCGGGAGGAGCGGCGGGCGGTGCTCGGCGCGTACCCGTCGGGGATCTCGGAGCGCCACCGCCGCGCCTACGCCGCGCTGGTGGTGCAGGCGTGCCGGGCCGACGACCGGGAGGTCCGGCGCGCGGCGTTCGACGCGCTCGGCGAGTGGTCGCCGTGGCTGACCGACGTCACCGACCTGGTCGTGGACCGGCTCACCGACCCGGACGAGACGACGCCGGCCATCGGGGTGGCGAACCTGCTGCGGGCCGGTGGCGACACGGCGTTCCGGGCCGCGCTGGCCCGGCTGGTGGAGCGGGACGCGGCCGACGACGACCCGGGCGGCCCGGCCGCCGACCGGCCCGCCCGGCGGCGCGTCGAACTGCTCACGGAGGGCGCGGCCCTCTGGTCCGACAGCCGCCCCGCCGGCGCCGACCGGGCCGGGCTGGTCGAGGCGGCGCGGTGGCTCGCAGGCCAGGACGGCTTCCTGGGTACGGCCACCGGGCTGCTCGTCGAACTCGGCCGGCTCGACGAGCTGGACGAGGTCGCCGCACTCTGCGCCGGCCGGCCCGTGGTAGCGGTCCGCACCGCGCAACGCGTCGGCGATCGCCTGCTCACCATGCGGCGGCGGCCCGATCCGGCGGCCCTCGCCGAGACGGTGGACCACCTCGCCGGGCGCGGAGACCTGGCCGCTGGCCTGTTCGCGGTGGCGCTGGTCGCGCACGGGTCGGAGTTCGGCTGGAAGACGCCGTGGCGGGACCTGCTCGTCGGGTTGCGCCGTCATCCGGACGCCGACGTACGGGAGGCCGCGTACACGCTCGACATGAGCTGACCACGCCGGGCGTCGCCCTATGCTCGGAGCGTGACGCTTCAGCGGATGGATCACGTCAGCGTAGTGGTGGACGACCTGCCGGCCGCGATCGCCTTCTTCACCGAACTCGGGATGGAGGTGGAGGGCGAGATGCCGGTCGAGGGGCAGTGGGTGGACCGGGTCAACGGCATCGACGGCGTGCGGGTCGACATCGCGATGATGCGTACGCCGGACGGCCACGGCAAGCTCGAACTGACGCGGTTCCGGGCGCCGGCACTCGTCGCCGCCGAACCGCCGGACGCGCCGCCGAACACGCTGGGCCTGCGGTCGGTCATGTTCGCCGTGGACGACGTCGACGACACGGTGGCCCGGCTGCGGGCCCACGGCGGTGAGCTGATCGGTGAGGTGGCGGAGTACGGGGACGTCTACCGGCTCTGCTACCTGCGCGGCCCGGCGGGCGTCATCGTGGCGCTGGCCGAGCAGCTCGGCTGACGCCTACCGCGCGACGACGGCGGCCAGCACCGTCATCGCCTCGCGTTCACGGACGGCCAGGTCGGCGAGGACCACAGACGCGCGGGTCAGGTGGGTGGCGTCCCCGGTCCGCCCGGCGGTGGCGATGTGGTCGGCGACGGCGGTCCACAGCGGCGCGATGTCGGCGTACATCAGCTGTGCCCGGCGCAGGTGGGCGTCACCGGTGACGGTGGCGGCCTCGGCGAGGAAGTCCCGGTACATGGTGCGGAACAGCGCGCCGCCGGTGCCTCCGCGTTCCATCAGCGTCGCGGCGAGCGGAAGGTCGCGTGCCGGATCGGCGGCGCGGTCCAGCCAGCGGGTCACCCGGGCGGCGGCGGTGGCGATCCCCCGGTGGCCGAGGTTGGCGATCGGCGGGTCGAGGAACGCCCCGGCGTTGGCGCGTACCGCCGCGCGGACGGCGGCGTCCAGGTCCGGCGGGCCGCCGGGCGCGGTGAGCGTGTACGACAGGTGGCGCGCGGTCATCGGCCCGCGCGCGGCGCGGGCCCGGGCCAGGCTGTCCAGCGTGGTGGTCACCGCGCCGCCCTGCTGGGCGGTGTCGACCAGGTGGGCGTGTGAGTCGTCGTAGCCGTACACGGCGACTGTGTGCCCGCCGAAGTGGACCCGGGTGGTGAAGTAGTCCAGGTGGTACGAGTCCAGTTGCAGGCCGACCGGGTGCCCGGCGTCCAGCGCCTCGGTGACGTTCCGCCACGCCCTGGCCGCCGACGTCGTCTCCCGGACGCGCAGGTCCAACCCGAGGCGGCCGGCGGCGGCGCGGGTCACGCACAGCGGCTTGGTGCGCCCGCCGAGGAACGGCACGTCCATGCCCTTGGCGTCCCAGTAGACGAAGCCGAGCCCCTCGCCGAGACCGAACAGCATCGGCTCGGACAGGTCCAGGCCCGCGTGCCGGGTCAGCACGCCGAGCGTGGTGGTCTCGCAGTGCACCCCGCCGGTCGGCGTCACGTCGTCGAGAATCACGTCGCCTCCTGTTCCGCCGTCACGGCGCTCGGATCGTGCGTCGCGGCGGCGCCCGGATCGTGCGCTCCAGCGGCGGTGCCCGGGGCGTCCCCGGAGGGCGGGGTCAGCAGCGGGCGCAGCGGTCCGTCGCCGGGGATGCCGGGCATCCGGCGGGCCACCCCGGCGAGCAGGTCGGCGGCCTGGACGCGCGGGTCGTCGCGCGAATCGGTCATCACCAGCCCGGCCAGCGGTGACGGACCGGCCGGGTCGACCGCGGCCAGTGCCGCCTGGAGGCGGCGCAGCCGGTCCTGGGTGAGCGCGCTCTGCTCGTCGTGGATCACCAGCACCGGCCGCCGGCCGCCGCTCCAGTGCAGGACGGTCTCGGCCAGCGCCGGCAGCAGCGGCTCCAGCGGTGGCGGGATCGTCCGGTCGCCCGCGTACAACCTGGCCTGCACCTCAGCCACCCGGGCCGGATCGAGCGCGTCGAGGACCGCGCCGGCCGCCTCGTCGCCGACGTGACGCCGTAACGCGTCCCGCGCGGCGAAGAACCGTTGCACGCTCCGGTCGTCCGCCCGATCCCGACGCTTGGTGCGCAGCATCTCGACGACGGTGGCGAGGAAGACCGCCCAGCCGGGTCCGGCCGCCCGCCCGGCCCGGTGCAGCGCCGCCGCGGCCTGACGCCGGTCACCGGCGAGGCGGGTGCCCGCCGCGTACGACGGCTCGGCCAGCAGCAGGTCGACGACCCGGGTGGCGAGGAAGAACTCCTTGTCGACCAGGTGCACGTGCGCCCGGCCGCGCAGCGCGGACAGGAACCACTCCGCCGCCTCGGCGGCCTCGCGGCGGCGCAGGAACTGCCGGGACTTGACCTCGTCGGGCGAGAACCGGAACCCGGACCGCAGCGTACGGATCAACGCAGCGGCCTCGTCACGGCTCAGGTCGACGCTGGCGTGGACGATCACCGGGGTGGCCGGATCGAGCAGGTTGGTCCCGGAGAAACCGGACTCGTCGCAGGCGATCTCCAGCACCGCGCCGGTCAGCGCCTCGCCGGGTGGCAGCCCACCCTGCAGCGGCAGCCTCGCACCCGTCGACCCGGCCATGCCGACCATGCTCGCCCACCCGGCCCGCGGCGGACCAGCGGTTAACCCGGATCGGGTCGGCGGCGGGTCGCGCCGGCTCATTCCAGCGGCCGGTAGATCGCGGTCAGGCGCGGCAGCCGGGCGTGCATCTGCTCGTCGTCGTCGAAGTCGAAGTCCTCACCGGCCGGGTCGGCCGGCGCCCGGTCGTCTGCAGCCCGGTCGGCGGCGTCCAGCGCCTCCCAGAACGCGTCGGTGCCGGCGCCGGTCGCCTCGGCGTAGGCGTCGCCCGCCGCGCTCAGCACCGCCTCGCACTCGACCGCGTCGTCTTCCGGGTCGACGCCGGCCTCGGCGAGTGAGTCGGGATCGGCGACGGCCCGCTCCCAGACCGCCCGCCCCTGCGCGACCAGCCAGCCGCGGAAGTAGTCGAATCCGTCGTCCGAGCAGCCGCCGCGCATCAGGTAGGCGGCCGCCCACAGGTCCCAGCGCCACGCCTCCAGATTCACGTCGTCGTACGCCTGCTGGAAGCCCACGATCGCTGCCGGGCTCAGCACCGACAGCTCCGCGACGAGGTGCCGGGCCACCGCGTCGGCCCCCTCGGCGGTGACCGTCTCGCGGCCCGCAGCGCCACGCGCCCGCTCCACGATGTCCCAGAACGTCTCCCGATCCACGGCGGGACCGTACGCCGGCCCACCGACAAGCTGTCAGCGGCCGTGTCAGCGCCGTGTCAGGGCGGTGGCGGTACGGCCGCCCATGGTGGTCGCATGACGAGTTCAGCGATAACGGTCTCCGGGCTGCGCAAGGCGTACAAGGACAAGGTGGTGCTCGACGGCATCGATCTGGACGTCCCCGCCGGGACGATCTTCTCCCTGCTCGGCCCGAACGGAGCCGGCAAGACGACAGCGATCAACATCCTGACCACCCTGATCCGCGCCGACGCCGGGTCGGTGCGGGTGGCCGGGCACGACGTCGTCACCGAGGCCAAGGCGGTCCGCGCGGCGATCGGCGTGACCGGGCAGTTCGCGGCGGTGGACGAACTGCTGACCGGGCGGGAGAACCTGCAACTGATGGTCGACCTCGGCCCGCGCAACCGCGTGCCCGGCAAGCGGGTCGTCGCGGAGTTGCTGGAACGGTTCGACCTGGTCGAGGCCGCCGACAAGCCGGTGTCGACGTACTCCGGGGGCATGCGCCGCAAGCTGGACCTGGCGATGACGCTGGTCGGCGAGCCGCGGATCATCTTCCTGGACGAGCCGACGACCGGGCTGGACCCGCGCAGCCGCCGCACCATGTGGTCGATCATCAGGGATCTGGTCGCGGGCGGCGTGACGGTCTTCCTCACCACCCAGTACCTCGACGAGGCCGACCGTCTCGCCGACCGGATCGCGGTGCTCGACCAGGGCCGGCTGGTCGCCCAGGGCACGCCGGAGGAGCTGAAGCGCCGGATCCCCGGCACGCACGTGCGGTTGCGGTTCGGCACCGTCGCCGAACTCGACGCGGCGGCGCTGGTGCTGCCCGAGGCGGTACGCGACGAGGAGGCGCTGGCGCTGCGGGTGCCCGCCGACGGCGGAACCGCGGCGCTGCGCGCCCTGCTCGACCGGCTCGACGCGCACGCGATCAACGCCGACGACCTGTCCGTGCAGACCCCCGACCTCGACGACGTGTTCCTGGCCCTGACGGGCCGTACCCCGGAGGTGGCCGCCAGATGAGCAGAAACCACTCGGTCGTCATGCTGCGCCGCAACCTGACGCACCTGCGCCGCAACCCGACCTCGGTGTTCAACGCGGTGCTGATGCCGATCATCGTCATGCTGATGTTCGTGTACATGCTCGGCGACGCGTTCTCCGTCGGCGTCGACTACGTCGACTACGCGACGCCGGGCCTGATGCTGCTGGCGGTCTGCTACGGCCTCGGCGGCACCGCGACGTCGGTGAACTCCGACATGACCAAGGGCATCATCAACCGTTTCAAGGTCATGCACGTCTCCCGGGGCGCGGTGCTGACCGGCCACGTCGTCGCCACCGTGCTGACGAACGTCCTCGCGGTCGCGGCCCTGGTCGGGGTGGCGTTCCTGCTCGGCTTCCGCCCGGCCGCCGATCCCCTGCACTGGCTCGGCGTGGCCGGCGTGGTGGTGCTGCTCAGCGTCGCCGTCAGCTGGTTCACAGTCGCGCTGGGCCTGTTCGCGAAGTCGCCGGAGTCGGCGGGCATGGCCTCCGTGCCGCTGGTCCTGCTGCCGTTCTTCAGCAGCGCGATCGTGCCCGCGGACAAGATGGGGCCGGGACTGCGGCAGTTCGCCGAGTACCAGCCGTTCACGCCGATCATCGAGACCCTGCGCGGCCTGCTCGACGGCGCGCCGTCGGCCGGCGACGTGATCCCCGCGGTCGTCTGGTGCGCCGGCATCGCGGTGGTCGGCTACCTGTGGGCGCGGTCCACGTTCACGAAGCGAGCGTGATCTCGACCAGCCGCTCCCAGCCGGTCTCCCGGCCCTGTGCGACCGCCTCGGCGAACTCCGCGTCGCCGAGGCGGTCGCGCGCCGCCGCCTCGATCCGCGGCACGTCGGGGTGGGCGCGGTCGGACAGCCCGCGTACCGCGGTGGCGGCGCCGAGCAGCCGCGCCGCGTGGTCCGGCCGGTCCAGCCGCAACGCCAGGTCCGCGACACCGACGAGCACCTGCGCGGTCAGCGGCGCGTAGCCACCCTCGCGCGCCGCGCGGCACGCCGCCGCCCGATGGGTACGAGCCTGCTCGACGTCCTCGGCCAGGTAACCCAGCAGATCCTGGGTGCCCGCCCGGACACTCGCCAGGTCCGCCTCGTCGCCGAGCAGCGCCGACACCGACCGCAGCTGCGCGTACGCCTCGTCCGCGTCACCGTCGTGGCGGGCCAGGTACGCCCGGACCAGCGCCAGCTCGGCCAGCGCGCCCGGCCAGGCGACCCCCGCGGCGAGCCGGTGCGCCTCGGCCAGCGCGGCGGCGCTCGCCGTCTCGTCGCCGCCCAGCCGGTACAGCCAGGCCAGCCGCGCCCGCATCCGGATCACGTCCTCGACGGCGCCGACCTAGGTGACCGCCGCGACTGCCTGCTCGTAGTAGTCGCAGGCGGCGGCGACGTCACCGCGTACGGCGATCAGCTCGGCCAGCTCGCTGAGCGCGAACGAGATCCCGAAGCGTTCACCGACCGCCCGGAACTCGGCGAGCGCCTGCCGCAGGCACGCCTCCGCCTGCGCCGCCTCGACGCCGAGGATGACCCGCAGCTTGCCCAGGTGCAGCCGGGCCAGCGCGCGTACCCACGGGTCCTCGTGGTCGAGCAGCGACTCCCAGGCGGGCAGCAGCGCGTCCGGCTCCCGCAGCATGCGCTCCATCGGCACGACCAGGGCCAGCTCCGGGTGACCACCGTGGCCTTCGCCGCTCAACCGGTACGCCTTGTGGATCCACTCGGCCGCGTGCTGCGCGTCGCCCGGCCCGGAGCTGAGGAACAGCACCACGAGTCCGTACACCACGGCTCGGATGTCGTCGGGCACGTCGCCGGGCGCCTCGGTGGCCGCGATGATCAGTTCCATGCCCTC
Source organism: Micromonospora sp. RV43 (assembly GCF_001029515.1). Classification (NCBI taxonomy): domain Bacteria; kingdom Bacillati; phylum Actinomycetota; class Actinomycetes; order Micromonosporales; family Micromonosporaceae; genus Micromonospora; species Micromonospora sp. RV43. The sequence continues at coordinate 33,901 of NZ_LEKG01000036.1, forward strand.
GGTCCGGTGGCCGCCGAGCCACCAGTACCAGCCGGCGCCGGCCGCGAGCCGCATCGCCTCGCGCCCCTCACCCGCGGCGAGCGCCCCCCGCACGGCTGCGGTGATGTTGTCGTGCTCGGCTTCCAGCCGGGCGAGCCAGGTGAGCTGGTCGGCGCGGCGCAGCCGCGGCTCGGCGGTCTCGGCCAGCTCGGTGAAGTACGCCAGGTGCGCGCGACGGGCGAGGTCCGCCTCCCCCGTCTCGGCGAGCCGCTGCGCGGCGTACTCCTTGATCGTGCCGAGCATGCGGTAGTGCGGCGCGACGTCACCGGCGGCGACCAGCAGCGACTTGTCGGTCAGCGCGGTGAGCAGGTCGAGCACGTCGCCCGGCTCGACGGCGCCGCCGGCGCAGACCCGCTCGGCCGCGTCCAGGCTCGCCCCGCCGGAGAACACCGACAGCCGGCGCAGCACCGCGCGTTCGGCGTCGCTGAGCAGTTCCCAGCTCCAGTCGACCATCGCGCGCAGCGTCCGGTGCCGGGGCAGGGCGGTCCGGCTGCCGCCGGTGAGCAGCCGGAACCGGTCGTCGAGCCGGGTGGCGAGCTGGTCGACGGACATGGTGCGCAGCCGCGCCGCGGCCAGTTCGATCGCCAGCGGCATGCCGTCGAGCGCCCGGCAGATCCGCGCCATCGTCGTCGCGGTACGGGCGTCGAAGGCGAGGTCCCGGCGTACCGCCGCGGCCCGGTCCCGCAGCAGGCGCACGGCGGGCGACGACTCGACCTCGGCGATCGGGGCGTCGCCGTCCGGCAGGCCCAGCGGCGCGACCGGCCACAGCGCCTCCCCGGTGATGCCGAGCGGTTCCCGGCTCGTGGCCAGGATCCGCAGCCGCCGGCACTCGCCGAGCAGCCGGTGCGCCAGCGCCGCCGCCTGGTCGACGACGTGTTCGCAGTTGTCCAGGATCAGCAGCATCTCCCGGTCCCGGATCGCCGCGACGAGCCGGTCGGCCGGTTCCGCGCTGCCCGCGTCGCCGAGCAGCGCGTCGCGCAGGCCGAGCCCGGAGATCGTCGCCTGCACCACGTCCCCGCCGGCGCTGACGGCGGCGAACTCCACCAGCCACACGCCGTCCGGCAGGTCGCCCGTCATCCGGCGCCCGGTCTCCGTGGCCAGCCTGGTCTTCCCGGAGCCGCCCGGGCCGGTGAGCGTGGTGAGCCGGTGCTCGGCCACCAGCGTGCCGACCGCGGTGAGGTCGGCGTCCCGGCCGACGAAGCTGGTCAGCTCGGCGCGCAGGTTGGTGCGGCGGGTGTCCTCCCGGCGTACCGTCTCGCCGCGCAGCAGGGCGACGTGCAGCGCCGACAGCTCCGGCGACGGGTCGGCGCCCAGCGCGTCGGCGAGCGCGTCGGCGGTGCGCTGGTAGACCAGCAACGCCTCGGTGTCGCGGCCGGCCGCGACGAGCGCGCGCATCAGCGCCGTGGCGAGCCGCTCGCGCACGGGATGGGCGGCCACCAGGTCGGTCAGCTCCGGGATCAGGTCGGCCTCCCGGCCGAGCCCGATCTCGGCGTCGTACCGGTCCTCCGTCGCGGTCAGGCGCAGCCGTTCCAGCCGGGTGGCCGCCGCGTCGAGCGCCGGACTGTCGGGCAGGCCGATGTCGCGCAGCGCGTCGCCGCGCCACAGGCCCAGCGCCTCGCGCAGCAGCCGTACCCGCTGCGGCCCGTCGCCGTCGCGGGCCCGGCGGACGAGACGCTCGAACCGTACGGCGTCGACGGCGTCGGGCTCGACGGCGAGCCGGTAGCCGTCGGGCAGCCCGTCGACGGCGCCCGCCGGCAGCGCCTTGCGCAGCCGGGAGACCAGCCGCTGCAGCGCGTTCGCGGCGTCGGCGGGCGGCTGCTCGCCCCAGATCCAGTCGACGAGCGTCGCCTTCGGGACCACGCGGCCGGGCTGGAGCGCGAGGGCGGCCAGCAGCCCGCGCAGCCGCGCGCCCGGCACGTCGGCCGGTACGCCACCGTCCGTGGTGACCTGGAACGGCCCGAGCAACCCGATCTGCACCCGCCGATCCTGCCACGCCCGGCGACCGGGTCCGGTCCGCCGCCCCCGCCGGTCAGGTGGCCAGGCGCAGGTGGCGGCGCTGCCGCAGCCGCACCGCGGCGGCCGCCACGACCAGCAGCGTGAGTGCGACAGCGAAGGCCAGCCCGTGGGTCAGGCCGCGGTTGAGGTAGCCGCCGTCGGTGTGGTCGACGGCGTACGTGGCGAGCTCGCGGCTGAACCAGAACGGCAACGCGCGGGTGGCGCTGCCCGCCGGGTCCATCACCATCTGGAGACCGACCACTGTGAGCAGCACCAGCGTGCCCTCCAGCTCACGCGGCAGCACGGCGCTCAGCAGCAGGCCGAACGGCACCGACACGAACACGGTCAGCGCCATGATCAGGGCGATCGCGCCGTACCGGACGTCGCGCTGGTCGGCCAGGACGAGCAGGAAGTACGGAGTGGAGAGGAGCATGCCGACGGTCCACAGCGCGAGCAGCCGGCCGAGCACCAGGTGCCGGCTGCCGTAGCCGGAGAGCCGCAGGCGGGGTTCGATGCCGCGCGCCGCGCTGCCCGCGAACAGCGCGGCGGTGCTGAGCGCCCAGCCCAGGCCGAGGCAGACGAAGCGGATCGACTGTCCGAGGTGGTCGCCGCGGCGGCTCAGATAGAACGCCAGCGGCATCAGCAGCAGGATGACCAGCACGGTACGGCGGCGCAGCAGCTCGCGCAGGGCGGCCTCGGCCACCACCAGGGTCCGGCTCACGCGTCACGCTCCCCGGCCAGGTCGAGCACGACGTCGACGCGGTCGAGCTGGTTGAGCAGGTGGGTGACGACCACGACGGCCTTGCCGGCGTCGCGCCAGCGCCACACCTCGTGCCAGAAGTCGAGGTAGGTGCCCCTGTCGAACCCCTGGTAGGGCTCGTCGAGGAGCAGCACGTCCGGCTCGCCGAGCCGGGCCAGCACCAGGTTGAGCTTCTGCCGTGTGCCGCCGGAGAGGTGCCGGGCCTGGATGCGTCGCGGCGGTGTCCACTCCAGCCCGGCCGCCTCCGCGCGACCGGCCCGACGGGCCGCCGTCCGGCCCAGCCCCCGGCCGGCGCCGATCAGCACGAAGTGCTCGTCCGGGCTGAGGAACTCGGCGGTGCCGCCGTCCTGCGGGCAGTAGCCGAGCGTGCCGTGCACCTCGACGGTGCCCGCCTCCGGGCTCAGCAGGCCGGCGCAGATCCGCAGGAAGGTGCTCTTGCCGGCGCCGTTGGCACCGACCACCGCCGCGATCTGGCCCGCCCGGACGATGAGGTCGACCCGGTCCAGGACGGTCCGCCCCCGGTAGCGCTTGGTGATGCCGCGCGCGGCGAGCCGCACCGGTCCGGGCTGGCGGCGCGGCGGTCGCACGTCGGGGCCACCGAGGCTGTCGACCACCGCCCGGGCGTACGTCTCCGGCGCGCCGAAGACCCGCAGCGGCGACTCCCCGCTGTCGAGCAGGTGGGTGGCCGCCTCCGCGACGACGTGGCCGGTCAGGTCGGGCCCCACCCCGTGCCGGCGCAGCTCGCCGGTCAGGGCGGCGAGCCAGGGTTCGTGGTTCACCGCTTCGGCTCCTCGCGCAGTATCGTGCCCACGCTCGACGCGAAGGCGCTCCAGTCGATCGCGGCGGCCCGCAACGCCGCGCTGCCGGCCGGGCTGATCCGGTAGTACTTCCTCGCGGGCCCGGTCCCGCCCTCCCGCCAGTGCGCGGTGAGCAGGCCGGAGCGCTGCAACCGCAGCAGCACCGGGTAGAGGGTGCCGCCCTGCACGGCGCCCAGCCCGTGGGCCCGCAGCGCCTGGGACAGCTCGTAGCCGTAGGACTCGCCCCGGCTCAGCAGCGCGAGCACGCAGAGGTCGAGCACCCCGCGCAGCCACTGCGCCCGCCGTTCCTGGTTCATCCCGCTCCGCACTGTCCCGATCGGACGACATCCGGCGATGACGGTAGCGCCGCTACCTAGGTAGCGCAACCATCTAGTGGGGCCTCCTCCGGCCCGGCGAGGCTGATAGGTTGCGCCCTCCGCACGGGTTCGACGGGGGAATGCGCATGTCCGACACGGGGGCCGGATCCGAGCAGGGACCGGCGGGGGACGCGGAACAGCGGGGAGAGACCGCCTGGATGCGGCCGGCCGGCGAGCCGCCCGGCGTTCCCGGGCCGCCACCACCGCCCGCCACCGGGCCGGGTCACGGGTCGCCCGTTCCGGGTTACGGACCGCCCATCGCTGGTCCGCCGTACGGTCCGGCCACGCCGGCTGCGCCGTTCGGGCCGTACCCGCCACCCGGCCCGCAGTCGTCCGGCCGCAGCCGCGGTCTGGTCGTCGCCGTCGCGGTGCTGAGCGTGCTGCTGCTGGTGGCGTGCTCGGGCCTGATCGGCGGCGCGTTCCTGCTGGGTTCCTCGCCCCGCGAGACGGCCGGGCGGGAGCCCGCCGCGCCGCCGGTGGCGCCCTGGCGGTCGTCCGGCGCGACGCCCACGCCGGGTGCGACGGCGAGCGCGGAGCCGTCGGCGCGCGGGCCGCAGCCGAGCGACTTCCCGGCGGCGCAGATCTCCGATCTCAACGACGTGTGCGATGGGGTTCTCTACTTCCCGCAGTCGCCGAGGCGCACCGGAGCGGCGCCGCACCCGGTGGCACTGCTCGTCGGCACCGACCTGGGCACGGGCAGCCGCCGCCACGACCAGGTCTACTACTACGACGAGGGCCTGTCGAAGCGGGTGGAACGGACCTGGGCGTCGGAGGACCCGAAGACCGTGCAGATGGTCGCCTGCCTGGATCGTACGAGCACCGGCGCGACGATCCGCAAGTGCCGCTACGACGACCCGAAGCCGGACACGCTGACGCTGCTGAAGGCCACCTACCGCCTGCGGGTGTACGAGGTGGCGACCGGCCGCCGACTGCTGGACAAGACCATGGGCGGGGACGACCAGCAGTGCCCGTACGTGGTCCTGTACGGCTCGGACAAGAAGATCTACGCCGAGGTAAGCCACCGATCGCTGCTCGGGGCGCTGCGCAACCTGGTGAAGCGGTAGGCGGGCGACGCCGGCCGCGGTCCACCCGGGACGATGTGGGGAGACCGGCCGCACGGCCCCTCGCGGACCGGCCGGGATGTTCGATACCATCGAACATCCCGGCGGACGTCCCGCCGCCTCGACAGGAGGTCCTCGTGCGGCCCATGAACAGTCAGCCGCCGTCGGAGCAGGCCGGCTCCGGTGGCGCCGCGGACGAGAACACGCCCGCGGGCGTCGTCGGCGGCCGGATCCGGCGCTACCGCAAGGAGCGCGGGCTGACGCTGCGCGGCCTCGCCTCCCGCTCCGGGCTGTCCATCGGCTTCCTGTCCCAGGTCGAGCGGGGCATCTCCTCCATCGGGCTGACCGCGCTCGGCAGCGTCGCCAAGGCGCTCGACCGGTCGGTGGCCGACTTCTTCGACGCCGGCACCGCCGCGCCGGACAGCACCGTCTCCTCGCTTCCCCGGCACTTCACGCTGACCAGGGCGGAGACGGCCGCCACGCAGTACGTGTCCGGGCAGCAGACCTACCGCATGCTCTCCGACCGCGGGCCGGACCTGGTGCTCGAACCGATGCTCGTGCACATCGCGCCGGGCGGGCGCCGGGAGAACGCGTACGGCCACCGGGGCGAGGAGTTCGCGTACGTCATCTCCGGCGAGCTGCTCTACGAGGTCGAGGGCGTCGAGCACCGGCTGTTCCCGGGCGACAGCGTGCACCTGCGCTCGTCGGTGCCGCACCAGCTCTACAACGACACCGACGCGGTGACGACTGTGGTCTCGGTGGTCACGCCCCGCCTGTTCTGACCCGCGCCCCGGGCACCACGAATCGCCCTCCGTGTTCACGTAGGTGAACCTGGAGGGCGATTCAGCGTCCGGCGTCAGCGGCCGAGGCGTGCGTCCACGGCGGTCATCGTGTCCTGCCAGACGGCCGAGGCCGGGTCGATGACGGCGAAGTGGTCCCCCGGCTGTTCGAGGTGGCGGATCTCGTCCCCGGCGGCTGCCGCCGCGGCGGCGTAGCGCCGGTTGGCGTCGACGAGGTCGAGGCTGTCCTCCGTTCCCTGCACGAGCAGTGTGGGCACCCCTGTCGGCAGGCGGAGCATCGGGTCGCTCTCGGCGTACCGGCGTGGTGCCGTCACCGGTGAGCCGCCCAGCGCCGCGGCGACCGCGCCGTCGCCGAGGTAGCGCCGCTCGCCCTCGGTGAGGTCGAGCACCCCGGCCAGCGACACCGCGAGCGCGACACGCGGCCCGCTCGTACGCGCGGCGAGGTCCGCCGCGGCGCGCAACGCGAGCTGCCCGCCCGCCGAGTGCCCCAGCACGACGATCCGGTCCAGGTCGACCAACCGGTCGCGGGCCGGTTCCCGCAACGCGAGGAGGCCCGCCTGCACGTCCTGTGTGGTCGCGTCCCAGCCGTGCCGGTCCGGACGCCGGTACTCCAGGTTCCAGCTCACGTACCCACGCCGGGCCAGGTCGACGGCGAGCGCGTCCATCAGGTCCGCGCCCCAGATGGACCGCCAGAACCCGCCGTGCAGCAGCACCGCGACCGGCGCCGGCCCGGCGTCCGGGGTGGACGGCAGCCGCAGGTCGCCCCACTGGTCCGGGTCCGGGCCATAGGCGATCCGGGTGGCCGGCGCACGGAGGCGGTGCACGGCGTGCCGGATCGCCCAGGTCAGGCCCCACAGTCCCCGCCCGGCCAGGTGGACCGCGCCGGGCACCGACGGCTCGACTGTGAGGTCGTACCAGACCACGCCGGACGGCTGCGCGCCGATCAGGGCACGGGCCGCAGCCGTGGGGCCGGGGAGCACCACCACCGGCTGGTCGGCCGTGGCGAGCAGCGCGCGCATCTCGTCGGCCGAGGCGGCGGTGACGACCTCGCCTGCGACGTCGAGTTCGGCGCAGGTGGCGGCGGTCGACGACGCCAGCAGGGCCGCGTCGGCCACCAGGCCGGGGCCGACCAGGACGGTGAGCCGCACCTGACTCACCTGCGCAGCAGCGGCAGGACGGCCGAGCCGAGCAGGTCGACGCCGCGCTCGTCGGTGAGGCCGTGCGGCGTGCCGAACTCGACCCGGCGCACGCCCGCGTCGATGAGCGCCTGGGCCTGCGCGGCGACCTGCTCCGGGGTGCCGGAGAAGGCGAACCGGTCGAGCACGTCGTCCGGGATCAGCCGGCCCGCCGCCTCGTCCTCGCCCGCGTCGACCAGCTCGCCGACGCGCTTGACCAGGTCGTCGGGCATCTCGACGGTCGGGTCCAGCTCGGCCACCACCGCCAGGTACATGGCCACCTCGGTGCGGGCCTTGGCGCGGGCCGCCTCGCCGTCGGTGTCGACGACTGTGACAGCGCCGAGCACGATGCCGACGTCCGCGACGTCGCGCCCGGCCTTCTCCGCGCCGGTTCGCAGCCGTTCGCGGATCACCGGGACCATGTCCGGGTTGGCGCTGCCGCCCACCTTGATCTCGTCGGCGATTCGCCCGGCCAGCGCCGCGCCCTGCGGGCCCCACGCGCCGAGCAGCAGCGGCGGGTCGGGCCGCTGCACGTCGTAGCGCAGGGCGGTGCCGGGGGCGAGCGAGAAGACCTTTCCGGTGAAGCCGCCGCGGTCGCCGCGCAGCAGGCGGTAGACGACCTGGACGGCCTCCTCGATCGTGGTCAGCGGCCGCGGCTGCGGCAGGCCGACAGCGCCCAGCCAGGTCCCCCGGGCCAGGCCCAGGTAGGCCCGCCCGTGCGAGGCCAGGTCCAGGGCGGCGATCTGACCGGCGATCTCGTACGGCGCCATCGAGTACGGGTTCAGGCAGGCCGCGCCGAGGCGTACCCGTTCGGTCGCCTGTGCCATCTCCAGCAGCGGGAAGATCGGCGGCTGGTACATCAGGTCGCCGAAGACGGTGAGCACGTCGAAGCCGTGCGCCTCGGCGGCGCGGGCCAGCCGGGCGTAGGCGCCGGCCGGCTTGTCGCTCTGGAGGCCGAGTCCGATCTCGACGGTCATGTCAGGTCCGCCGAGTTCATCGTGCGCCGGCAGGTCCGTTCCACCTTCATGACGAGCCGCTCCTCCGGGTCGGGGCAGATGAAGTGGGAGTCCTGGGCCAGCCAGTCCCCCGGCGCCAGGTCACGCTGCTTGGCGGCGAGGAAGGGCAGCACCGAGGCGAGCGCGTACACGCAGAAGTGCTTTCCCTCGGGCAGCCGCAGGTGCGCGCTGTTCGTCAGTTCGAAGTGGTCGCCCACGGCCATGCCGCACACCGACCGGCCCTCGATCCGGTCGACTGTCACCTTCAGGTCGTAGATCTCCATGTCGCCGTCGGCGCTGTCGCTCACGGCCCCTCCCCCTCGTCGATCCGTACGATGATCTTGCCGGTGGTCCGGCGTTCGGCCAGTTCGGTGAGCGCCGCGGGCGCCTCGTCCAGCGAGACGACGCGGCTGACCGGCGGCCGGACCGCGCCGGAGGCGCACATGTCGAACAGTTCCTGGTACGCGGCCTCGACGGCACTGGCCCGCCGCCACGGGTACTGCGAGCCCCAGGACAGGCCGACGAGCGTCGCGTTCGCCGCCATCAGCCGCAGCGGGTCGACAGGCGGCGGTGCGCCACCGGCGGCGCCCACCGCCACCAGGCGTCCCTCGAACGCGAGGCACTCCCAGGAGCGGGCGAACACGTCGCCGCCCACCGGGTCCACCACGACGTCCACGCCCCGCCCGCCGGTGGCCGCGAGCACGGCGGGCACGAAGTCGTCCGCCGTGTAGTCGATCGCCACCTGGGCGCCGTGGTCGCGGCAGATCGCGGTCTTGGCCGGACCGCCGGCGGTGGCCAGGACCCGCGCGCCGCGGGCGACGGCCAGCTGGATCGCGGCGATGCCCACCCCGCCGGCGCCCGCGTGCACCAGCACCGTCTGCCCGGCCGTGAGACCGGATCGTTCCAGCGCGAACCACGCCGTCTGGTAGGTGACCGGCAGCGCCGCCGCGGTGACCGGATCGACGGTGGACGGTCGCGGCACCACCACCGCGGCGTCCACGGTCACCGTGCTGCCGAGCGCACCGCGCGGCAGCGCCGGGCAGGCGAGCACCTCCTGACCCAGCAGGTGCTCGGCCCCGGCGCCGGCGGCGACGACCCGGCCGGCCGTCTCCACGCCGGGTGTCATCGGCGGGTCCGGCCGCACCGGGTACTCGCCCCGGCAGAGCATGACGTCCAGGAAGTTCAGCCCGACCGTACGCACGGCGAGCTGCACCTCACCGGGGCCGGGCGGCGGGTCGTCGGGCAGGTCGGCGACCGACAGCACGTCCGCCGGCTCACCGGTCCGCCCGGCGACCAGCCGCCGGATCACGCCGCGCCCACCGGTTCCCGGACCAGCTCGGCGTGGTGGTGCACGATCACCCAGCGGCCGTCGATCCGGCGCACCACGTCGGTGACCCGGGTGATCTCCGGCTCGTCGTCCGGGCCGAGCTGCGAGACCAGCTCGTACCGGGCCACGCCGAAGTCCTCCCACGCGTCGATGCGCTTGTCCCGCGGGGCGAGCACCGCCAGCCGGGGCCGCTGCCCCGCGGCGTCGCGCCGGGCGCGGTACTCGTCCAGTTCGGCCCGGGTCCGCAGCGGCCCGGGCAGGTGCGTCTCCCAGGTGGTCACGTCGGGGTCCAGGTGCGTGTCGAACCGCTGCTGGTCCCCCGCGAGGAACGCGTCGTACATGTCGTCGATGCCGGCGGCGATCTCCGCCGCGCCTGCCTGCGCGAACGTCATCGCGTCTCCTCCTGGTTACGGTCGTCGCGGGCGATCTGCCCGCCCTTCATCACCCACCGCACGTCCCGGAAGGCCGAGGTGTCGGCCAGCGGGTCGGCGTCCGTCGCGATCAGGTCGGCCAGCTTGCCGACCTCGACAGTGCCGAGATCGGATTCGGCGCCGAGCCACCGGATCGGGCCGAGCGTGCCGGCGTGGATGGCCCGCGCGGCGCCGATCCGCTCAGACATGTACTCCAGCTCCCGGATCGAGGCGGTGGTGCCCTCGAACTCCCAGAACGGGGGGACGTCGCTGCCGAGCAGCACCTCCACGCCCGCGGCGATGGCCATCTCGAAGCTCTCCAGGTGCCGGGGGCCGGCGCCGAGCGACCGGCACTGCATCCACTCCGGCACGCCCAGCTCGTCGAAGAACTCCTTGCAGCGCGTCACCAGCAGCGTCGGCACGAGCGCCGTGCCACGCTCGGCCATCCGCGCCGCGACCTGCGGGGTGAGCTGGTAGCCGTGCTCCACACAGTCCAGCCCCAGCTCCACGGCCGCGGCGATCACATCGGCGGGCCCGGCGTGCGCGGTCACCCGGCGGCCCCACGCGTGGGCGGTCTCGATCGCCGCCGTCATCTCGTCGGCGAAGAGCTGCGGCGTGTGGATGCTCTCGTGCTCACCGGCGATGCCGCCCGAGATCATCACCTTGATCAGGTCCGCGCCGGCCTTGATCTGGCTGCGCACGCCCTGTCGGAAGCCGACCGGGCCGTCGCACTCGAGCGTGTCGTTGCCCTCGTGGCCGTGCCCGCCGGTGCACACCAGCGCCCGTCCGGCGGTGTAGATGCGCGGACCCGGGACACGCCCGGCGTTGATCGCCCGCCGCAGCGCGAAGTCGGCGTGGTCCTTCTCCGCCACGCAGCGCACTGTGGTCACGCCGGTGTGCAGCGTGCGCCGTGCCCCGTCGGCCATGTAGTGGGCGAGGTCGTACGCGCCCATCCCCTTGACGTCGTCGCCGGCGGAGCCGGGCAGCGACAGCGAGAAGTGGGTGTGCATGTTGACCAGGCCGGGCGTCACGTACGCGCCGTCGAGGTCCACCTCGGTCAGCCGGCCGGCGGCCCGCGCCTGCTCGGCCACCTCGGCGTACGGCCCGACGGCGGCGATCCGGTCACCCCGGACCCACACCCCGGCGCCGGTCACGGGCGCCATGCCGTCCACCACGCGGGCGTCCAGCACTGTGCAGTTGCCGAGCAGCACGCTCGGCTGCTCGGGCGAATAGGCGGCACTCACGCGATCACTCCATAAACGTCTCGGGCGGCCCGCGCGGAGACGTAGCCCTCGGCCACGTCCCGTCGCACCGCCTCCGGATCCCGACTCCTCGGGTCACCGTGCCCGCCGCCACCGGCGGTCAGCAACGTCACCCGATCCCCCACCGCCACCGCGGTACGCCGTGTGCTCACCCGGTGCTCCCGGTCCGTGCCCGGGAAGACGACCACCTGGTTCGGCTCCGGCTGCTCGCCGCCGGCCAGCGCCCACGGCGCGCTCTTCGTCTTCTTGATCACCGACAGGAACTCACCCGGCGTCACGAACCGGATGTCCCGCCGCAGGCCGCACCCACCCCGGAACCGGCCGGCGCCACCGGAGTCGGTACGGATCTCCAGGCGCTCGAAGAACATCCCGGTCTTCGACTCCAGCACCTCCACCGGCGTGTTGCGCGCCTGGGTCTGGCACAGGTGGTTCGCCGGTCCGATGCCGTCGTGCCGGGGCGTGCCGCCCCAGCCGACCGGGTCGTTGTTGCTGACCGCGAACATGTCGCCGGTGTCCGGGTGCCGGCCGACCATCATGAACCCGGGCACGTCGCCCCCGGAGGAGGCGGCCAGCCGGTCCGGCATGCCCTGCGCCAGCGCCTTGAGGATCAGCTCCAGCGCGACGGTGCCGGTCCACTGGGTGAACGTGGCGGCCGGATACTGCGCGTGGAACAACGTACCGGGCTCGGCGCGTACCCGCAGGGGCGCGAAGTGCCCGGCGTTGGTCTGCTCGTGCGGCGTGGTGACGCCCTTGAACGCGACCCGGCAGGTGGCGATGGTCGCGCCCAGCGGCAGGTTCACCGGCCCGGGCACCGCCGGGGACGACCCGGCGAAGTCCACTGTGAACTCGCCGTCGGCGACGGTGACGGTGACCCGCATCCGGATCGGATCGTCGCTGACCCCGTCGTCGTCGAGCCAGTCCTCGGCGGTCCAGCTGCCCTGCGGCAGCGCGGCCACCGCCTCCCCGGCGCGCTGCGCGGCGGCGTCGATCACCCGGTCGACGACCGCGTCGACCACCGCAGGACCGTAGTCGCGGTACAACTCGGTCACCCGCCGCTCACCGGTGCGCAGCGCGGCGATCTGCGCGTTGAGGTCGCCGAGGACGAGTTCCGGCATCCGTGAGTTGAACCGGATCAGCTCGTGGATCTCCGGCACCGGCTCGCCCCGGGAGTACACCTTCGTGCCGGGGAAGATGATCCCCTCCTGGTGCATGTCCGTGGAGTCGAGCACGTAACCGGGATCCTTGGCGCCCAGGTCCATCCAGTGCGCCCGGATGCACAGGAAACCGATCAGCTCCTCGCTGTCCGGCAGCACCACCGGCGCGAACATCGTCGCGTCGTACGTGTGCGCCGCGTTCCAGTACGGGTAGTTGAGCAGCACCACGTCGCCGCGGTGCAGGTTCTCCACGCCGACGTACTCGACGCCCTTGCGCAGGGAGTAGTCGTTGGCGCCGAGGAAGCGGGACAATCCCGTCGACTCCGCGACCAGCCGCAGCCGCCGGTCGTAGACGGAGATGCCGAAGTCGTACACCTCGTAGATCACCGGGTTGAACGCGGTGCGCACCAGCGCGGCCCGCATCTCCTCGGCGGCCGAGACGAGATGGCTGCGGACGACCTCGACGGTTGCCCCGTCGACGGTCGGCTCACCCATCGACGTCCACTCCGTAGACGTCCCGGGCCGCCTCCGGGGAGACGTAGCCCTCGGCCACGTCGCGCCGGACCGCCTCGGGGTCGCGGCCGCGCGGGTCGCCGTGCCCACCGCCACCGGCGGTCAGAAGGGTGACCCGGTCGCCCACAGCGACCGTCGTGCGCTTGGTGCTCACCCGGTGCTCGCGGTCGGTGCCCGGGAACACCACGATCTGGTTCGGCTCCGGCTGCAAGCCGCCGTCGAGCGCCCACGGTGCGCTCTTCGTCTTCTTGATGACGGTGAGGAACTCACCGGGCGTCACGAACCGGATGTCCCGCCGCAGGCCGCAACCACCACGGAACCGGCCGGCGCCACCGGAGTCCTCGCGGATCTCCCAGCGCTCGAAGAACATCCCGGTCTTGGCCTCCATGACCTCGATCGGGGTGCCCCGGCCGGTGCTGCCGGAGACGTGGGTGGCGGCGTCCATCCCGTCGTGCTGCGCGGTGCCGCCCCAGCCCACCAGGTCGTTGTTGCTGACCGCGAACATCTTCCCGGTGTCCGGGTGCAGGCCGACCATCATGAAGCCGGGCACGTCGCCGCCGGAGGAGGCGGGCAGCAGGTCCGGCATGCCCTGGGCCAGCGCCTTGAGGATCAGCTCCACCGCGACGATGCCGGTCCAGAGCGTGAACGTCGGCTGCGGGTAGACGGCGTGGAACAGCGTGCCCGGCTCGGCCCGCACCTCCAGCGGCGCCACGGTGCCGGCGTTCGACGGCTCGTCCCGGGAGGTGAGCGACTTCAGCACGACCTTGCAGATCGCCTCGGTCGCGCCGAACGGCATGTTGATCGGGCCGCGGGTGGCGGGCGCCGAACCGGCGAAGTCGACGACGAAGCGCCCGTCGGCGATGGTGACGGTGACGCGCATCTTCACCGGGTCGTCGCTGATGCCGTCGTCGTCCACCCAGTCCTCGGCGGTCCAGGTGCCCTGCGGCAGCGTGGCCAGCGCCGCGCGGGCGCGGGCCTCACCGTCGGCGATGATCCGGTCGATCGCCTGGTTCACGGTGTCCCGGCCGAACTTCTCGATGATCTCCAGCATCCGCCGCTCGCCGGTGCGCAGCGCGGCGATCTGCGCGTGCAGGTCACCCAGCACCGCGTCCGGCATCCGCGAGTTGAACCGGATCAGCTCGTGGATCTCGCGCACCGGCTCGCCCCGGGACACGACCTTGGTGCCCGGGAAGATCAGCCCCTCCTGGTGCATGTCGGTCGAGTCGAGCACGTAGCCCGGGTCCTTGGCGCCCAGGTCCATCCAGTGCGCGCGGACGCAGAGGAAGCCGACCAGGTCGCCGTCCGCGTCCGGGTCCGCCTCGTCCGGCCGGAACACCGGCGCGAACAGCGTCGCGTCGAACGCGTGCGCCGCGTTCCAGTACGGGTAGTTGAGCAGCACCACGTCACCGCGGTGCAGGTTCTCCCGGCCCACGTACTCCACGCCCTTGCGCAGCGAGAAGTCGTTCGCGCCGAGGAAGAACGTCAGCCCGGTGGCCTCGGCGACCAGCCGCAGGTCGGCGTCGTACATCGACAGGCCGAAGTCGTGCACCTCGTAGATGACCGGGTTGAAGGAGGTACGGATGAGGGTGGCCCGCATCTCCTCCGCGGCCGACAGCAGATAGCTGCGGACGACCTCGACCTGGGCTCCGTCCAGCGTGGTCATGCGGCTTCCTCCAGGGTGACGAGCAGGTATCCGTGGTCGTCGACGGTGACCCGCTGGCCGCTGGGCACCACTGTGGTGGAGGTGCCCTCGTCGATCAGCGCCGGTCCGTCGAAGGTGTCGCCCGGCTCCAGGCGGGCCCGGTCGTAGACCGCGAACGGCACCACCGCCTGCTGCCCGAAGTCGTAGGCGTCGCGGTGTGCCAGCAGCGCCTGCGACGGGTCGCCGTCGCCGCGCGGCAGGGTCTCCAGCTCCGGCCGGTCGGTGCGCCCGATGCCGCGTACCCGCAGGTTGAGGATCTGGAGCGGGTTGCCCATGGTGTGGCCGTACCGGGTGCGGTGCGTCTCGTCGAACGCGGCGCGGATCGCGTCGCGGTCCAGCTCACGCCCGACGGTGACCATCAGGCTGTGCTCCTGGCCGAGGTAGCGCAGCTCGAACTGCCGCTCCAGCACCGCCTCGCCGGCCGGCACGCCCTGCGCCACGAGCGACGCGACGGCCTCGGCCTCGACGGCCTTGAACAGCTGCTCCAGCTCCGACAGGTCGGCGTCGTCGAGCGTGGCCATCACGGTACGGCTGAAGTCGTTGACGATGTCGGCCGAGAGCATGCCCCAGGCGGAGAAGCCGGACGGCGCGAACGGCACGACCACCTCGCCGATGCCCATCTCCCGGGCCAGCAGCGGTGCCAGCAGCGGGCCGGCGCCACCGAATGCGAGCAGCGCGAACTGCCGGGGGTCGTGCCCCCGCTCGACGGTGATCTGCCGGACCGCGCCCACGGTGCGGGCCAGCAGCACGTCGAACACTCCCGCCGCCGCGTTCTCCACGCTCAGGCCGAGCGGATCGGCGAGCTGCTCCTGGATCGCGGCGCGCGCCTCGGCGTCGCGCAGCCCCATGGTGCCGGCGAGGAACCGGTCCGGGTCCATGTAGCCGAGCACCACCGCCGCGTCGGTGACAGTCGGCTTGGTGCCGCCACGGCCGTAGCAGACCGGGCCGGGGTCGGCGCCGGCGCTTTGCGGGCCGACCTTGAGCAGGCCGTGGTCGAGCCAGGCGATCGAGCCGCCGCCGGCGCCGATGGTACGGATGTCGTACGTCGGGATGAGCAGCGGGAAATGCTCCAGCTGGGCCTCGTACGCGGCGACCGGGTTGCCGCGCTCGATCACGCAGGCGTCCAGGGAGGTGCCGCCGATGTCGAACGTGAGCACGTTGTCGCGGCCCAGCTCGGAGGCGACGTAGGCGGCGCCGACGATGCCGCCGGCCGGGCCGGACAGCACTGTGTGCGTGGGGGCGGTCTTGGCGACCGCGCTGGTCATCGAACCGCCGCCGGAGCGCATGATCAGGAAGCGCCCGGAGAAGCCGCGCTCGGCCAGGCCGGCCTCCAGCTCGTCCACGTACCGCTCGAAGATCGGCCGGATGTACGCCTCCAGCACCGTGGTGCTGGTGCGCTCGTACTCCCGGTACTCGCGCACGATGTCGGTCGACAGCGACAGGCTGACCTCGGGGAACTCCTCGTGGATCAGGCGCGCGGCCTCCCGCTCGTGGCTCGGGTCGAGGAACGAGTGCAGGAAGCAGATGGCGATCGAGGTGACCTGCTGGTCCACCACGAGCGTGCGGGCGGCCTCCCGGACGCTGTCCGGGTCCAGCGGCTCCACCACGCGGCCCCGGTAGTCCAGCCGGCCCCGCACACCGGCGGTGAAGCGGCGCTGCACCAGGCTCTCCGGCCGCTGGTACTGGAAGTCGTACATGTGGTCGGACGGCACGTTGCCGCGGCCGATCAGGAAGACGTCCCGGAAGCCCTCGTTGGTGATGATGCCGGTACGGCCACCACGGCGTTCCAGCACCGCGTTGAGGCCGAGGGTGGTGCCGTGGATGAACAGCTCCACCTCGGACAGGTCGGTGCCGAGCGCGGTGATCGCGTTGAGGACACCGTCCGCGGGCCGGGCCGGGGTCGTGGCCGCCTTGCGGAACCGGACCCGGTTGGTGCGAGTGTCCAGTTCCATGGCGTCCACGAAGGTCCCGCCGATGTCGACGGCGAGCCGGATGGGGCGACGGGTCATGGCGTGACAGCCTGCCTTCCGATGAGGGCGGGAAGCTCGGGAACGCGCCAGCAGGCGGCCCGGCTCTCGCCGTACGACTGAAGCTCCTGCTGCTCCGCTCGGCACCGGTCGGTGACGAACGGGCACCGGGCGGCCAGTGGGCACCCGGTCGCGGCGTCGGCTTCCTCCAGGTCCTTGACCAGCTCGACGGCCTCGCCGTCGGACCCGGTCGTCCCGCCGAGGCGGGGGGCGCTGCCCAGCAGCACGCGGGTGTACGGGTGCCGGGGCGTGTCGAAGACGACGTCCACCGGTCCCTCCTCGACGACCCGGCCGAGGTAGAGCACCACGACGCGGTCGGCGAACCCGCGCACCGTGGCCAGGTCGTGGGAGATGAACACCGAGGCGCGTTCCGCGTCGGCGGCCACGTCGGCGATCACGTCGAGGATCTGCGCCTGGACGGTGACGTCCAGCGCCGAGGTCGGTTCGTCGAAGACGATCAGGTCCGGCTCGCCGACCAGCGCGCGGGCGATGCCGATGCGTTGCGCCTGGCCGCCGGACAGCTCGTGCGGGTAGCGCTGGAGGATCGACCGGTCCAGCTCCATCCGGTCCAGCACGGCGGTGACGCGCTCCTCCCGCTGCGCCGGGGACAGGCCCGCGGCGCGCAGCGGCTCGGCGATGGAGTCGCCGACGGGACGGCGCGGGCTGAGCGAGCCGATCGGGTCCTGGAACACGAGCTGCGCCCGGGTCCGGGCCCGGCGCAGTGCCCGGCCCCGCGGCCGGGGGCGGCCCGGCTGCTTGACCAGTGCCTGCCCGGCGACCGTGACGGTGCCGGACGTGGGCGCGACCAGGCCCATCACGAGCTTGGCGAGGGTGCTCTTGCCGCAACCGCTCTCGCCCACCACACCGAGCGTCTCGCCCGGCCCGAGCCGCAGCGTGACGCCGCGCAGCGCGTGGTGCCCGCCGGAACCGAACCGGCTGCGGTAGACGACGTGCGCGTCCTCGATCTCCAGCACGGCGGGCTTCGCGTCCGCGTCGGCCGAGACCGCGCCGGACGCTGCCGGCGTGTGCGACGCCTGCGGCACGTCGGCGTCCAGCGGCCGGGTCTGCGGGTGGAAGCAGGCGAGCGACCACTCGCCGCCACCGGGCACCGGCACTGTGGCCGGGCGCCGGGACGAGCAGGTGCCGTCGGCGTGCGCGCACCGGGCGACGAACGGGCAGTTGTGCGGCTCCTGCGTCAGCAGCGGCATGGCGCCGGGAGTGGCGACGACCGGCCGGCCGCCGACGTCCGGCACCGAACGCAGCAGCGCCCGGGTGTACGGGTGCGCGGGCTCCCGCAGCACCTGCGCGGCCGGTCCGCTCTCCACCACGGTGCCGGCGTAGAGCACCACCACCCGGTCGCAGACCTCCGCGATGGAGGCCAGGTCGTGCGAGATCAGCAGGACGCCCCGGCCGTCGGTGTCGGCGGCGTGCCGGAACTGGCGCAGGATCTCCCGGGTCAGGGTCACGTCCAGGCCGGTGGTCGGCTCGTCGGCGATCAGCAGCTCCGGCGCGCAGCCGGTGGCCAGCGAGATCATCACCCGCTGGGCCATGCCGCCGGACAGCTCGTGGGCGTACGCGTCGAGCCGCCGCTGCGGGCTGCGGATGCCGACCGCCTCGAACAGCTCGCGCGCCGCCTCCCGGGCCCGGTCGCCGGACATCTCCTGGTGGGTGGCGAGCCGGTCGACGAGCTGCTTGCCGATGGTGCGGGTGGGGCTGAGCGCGCCGCGCGGGTTCTGGAAGCAGATCGCCACCCCGCGTCCGCGGTGGGCGGCGAGCGCGGCGTCGTCCATCCGCAGCACGTCCGAGTCGCCGAAGCGCACCCGGCCGGTGGCGTGCGAGCCGCCGGGCAGCAGCCCGACGACGGCGCGGGCCACCATGCTCTTGCCGCCGCCGCTCTCGCCGACCAGGCCGACGACCTCGCCGGGCCGGACGGCGAAACTGACGCCGCTGAGCGCGGCGACCTGCCGGCCGGGCCGGCGGATCGTCACGGAGAGGTTCTCGATCGACAGCATGGTCACCGCCGCTTCGCGTTCGCGCGGTCCTGCAGGCCTTCGCCGAGCAGGCTGAACCCCAGGACGCAGACGAACAGGGCCAGGCCGGGCGGGACCGAGGTCCACCACCGGCCGCCGACCACGTCCGCGGCACCCAGGCTGATCATGGCGCCCCACTCCGCCTCGGGGATGCTCACGCCCAGGCCGAGGAAGGAGAGCCCGGCCAGGGTGAGCATGGCCCAGCCGCAGTTCAGCGGCGCGATCACCCGGACCGGGGTGAGGCTGTTGGGGAGCAGGTGCCGCCAGAGCACGCCGATCGGTGACGCTCCGGAGGTGATCGCGGCGTCCACGAACGGCAGTTCCCGCAGCGACCGCACCTCGGCGCGGACCAGCCGGGCGTACGCCGGCGCGTTCACCGCCGCGATCGTGATGATCAGGTTGATCGTGCCGTTGCCGAGCAGCGCGGCCACCGCGAGCGCCAGGATGAACGTGGGGAACGACTGGAAGATGTCGACCACCCGCATCAGCACGTCGTCGAGCCAGCCGCCGAAGTAGCCGGCGACCAGGCCGAGCAGCGTGCCGACGACCACCGCGAGCGCCACGGCGGCCAGGGCGATGCCCAGGTCGAGCCGGGCGGCGTAGAGCACCCGGCTCCAGATGTCCATGCCGTTGCCGTCGGTGCCGAGCAGGTGGCTGCCGCCCGGCGCGACGAGCGTGTTCGCCGCGTCGATCTCGGTCTCGCCCCACTGGCTCAGCAGCGGCGCGAACACCGCCAGCAGCGCGACCACCGACAGGATGCTCGCCCCGGCGATGATCATGCGGCGGGCGAATCGGCTGTCCCGGTCGCCGCCGGGCACGACCACCGGCGCGGCGGCGGGACCGTCGGGGACGGTTCGCAGCTCGGCCATCAGAGCCTCACTCTCGGGTCGAGGATCGCGTGGACCACGTCGGCGATGAGGAACACCAGCACGTAGCACAGCGCGATGACCAGCACCGACGCCTGCACCACCGGGTAGTCCCGGTAGAGCAGGCCGCGCAGGGCCCACTGGCCGAAGCCCTGCCACGAGTACACGTACTCAACGAGCACGGTGGAGCCGATCGCCGTACCGAAGACCAGCGCGGCCAGCGACGGCAGCCGGACCAGCGTCGCCCGCAGCAGGTAGCCGTAGTGCAGCGTGCGGTCGCGCAGCCCGTGCGCCTTCGCCGCGGCGTACGACTCCGAGTGCAGCACCTCCAGCGCGGAGGCCCGGACGCTGCGCAGCAGCGGGGCGACCACGCCGACCACGAGGGTCAGCACCGGCAGCACCAGGTACGCCGCGGCCGAGGCGATCGCCGGCCCGTTGGCGGTGAGGACGGCGTCGACGAGGTCGGCGCCGGTGAGCGGGGTCAGGCCGGTGTCCGGGTCGACCCGGCCGTTGGGGGCCGGGAACCAGCCGAGGATGCTGTAGCCGACGAGCACCAGCACCAGGCCGAGCCAGAACTCCGGTACGGAGTTGCCGACCAGCGCGAAGATCCGGACGCTGTGGTCGCCGGCCCGGTTGGCCCGCTTGGCCGACCAGATGCCCAGCACCGTCGCCACCACGAGCGCGATGCTCACCGAGATGACGACGAGTTCCAGGGTCGGACCCACCCGCAGCGCCATCTCCGAGCCCACGGAGCTGCCGCTCTGGATCGACGTCCCGAAGTCACCGGTCAGCAGCCCGCCGAGGTAGTCGAGGAACTGCTGCCACAGGGACTGGTCCAGCCCGAAGCGGGCACGGGCCGCGGCGGCGTCCTCCTCTGTGGCGTTCTGCCCGAGGATGCTGCGGACCGGGTCGCCCGGCAGCACTCGGACCAGGAGGAAGGCCAGGACGACCACTCCGAGCAGAACGGGGATCAGCTGGAGTAGTCGCCTGACGACGAACCGGAAGATACGCATGGGTGGGTGACGTCCCTAGGCCGAAGCGCTCAGGTAGCGCAGGCGGGCGAGGCCGTCCATCGGCTGCACCCAGCCGGCGACGGACTCCCGGACGGGCAGGTTGAAGTTGGGCTGGCAGATGACCACCCACGGCACGTCGGCGGCGAGGATCTCCTGGACCCGCTTCCACAGCGCGTTGCGGGCGGCCGTGTCGACAGTGGTGTGCGACTTCTCGTAGATCTGCTCGATCTCCGGGTTGCTGTAGTTCGAGTAGTTGAGGTTGGCGCCCTTGACGAAGCTCGTCGCCAGCATGTACTCGACGTCGTCCACCCAGAGCTGCCCGGAGGTGATCTGGAGCGGGATGTTCTTCTTCGTCCGCCGCTCGCCGAGGGTGGCCGGGTCCAGCGGGGTCAGCTTGAGCCGGATGCCCGCCTTCGCCGCCTCGCCCTGCACCTGGACGGCGATCTTCTGCTGCTCCTCGTTGTCGGCCTCGAAGACCAGCTCGGAGTCGAGCGACGCCCGGCCGGCGGCGGCCATGGCGGCCTTCGCCTTCTCCAGGTCGTAGGTGAACGGGTAGCCGCTCTCGTCGTAGCCGGGCATGTCCAGCGGGACCGGGCTCTTGGCCGCGCGGGCGTCGCCGCCGTACACGTTGTTGATGATCTGCTCGTAGGGCACCGCGTACGCGAGCGCCTTGCGGATGTTCACGTCGTTGAACGGCGCGGCGGTCACCGACATCTGGATGGCGACCTGGCGGTTGCTGGCCGCCGAGATGACCTTGATGCCGGCCGCCTTCTTGAGGTCCTGGATGTCGCGCTGGCTGATGCCCAGGGCGATGTCGATGTCACCGGCCTGGAGCTGGAGCCGCTGGTTGGAGGCGGCCGGCACCACGGAGATCCGGATGGTCGGCGTCTTGGCCGGGTCCGGGCCCGGGTAGCCGGTGTTCGCGCTGAGCTCGATCTCCTGGCCCTGGGTGGCCTTGGCGACGTTGAAGTAGCCGCCGGTCGGCGGGTTCTTCGCGAACCACTCCTTGGCCCAGGGGTCGCTGCCGCTGGCGTGCTTCTTGGCCTCGGCGGAGTCGAAGACGTACAGCGAGATCGCCTGGATCTGCCGGGTCAGCGCGCTCGGGAACGCCTGGTGGAACTCCACCGTGTAGTCGTCGACGACCTTGACCTGGTCCGCGCTGGTCAGGCCGATGGTGCGGTAGACGCCGGCCACGTTGGCCTGGGCGGCGAACGCGCGGTCCTTCGACCACTTCACGTCGGCGGCCTTCATCTCGTTGCCGCTGGCGAACTTGACGCCGCGACGCAGCTTGAGCGTCCACACCTTCTGCTCGGCGTCCGGCTCGAACGACTCGGCGAACGTCGGGGTGATGTTCTGGGTGTCGAGGATCTGGCTGCCGCCGGCGTTGGTGACCCCGTAGTCGATCAGGTACGGGAAGACGTTCTTGTAGAGCATCAGCGCGGTCAGGTCGAAACCGACGAAGTCCTGGTCCCAGCTCGACAGATAGCTGGAGACGGCGATGCGCAGCGTCTTGGCGGAGGCGCCGCCGGACTTGCCGTCCGTGGACTTGCTGCCGCTGTCCGCGGCGCAGGCGCCGGTGGCGAACAGGAGCGCGACGCTGCCACCCAACTGCAGGACGCCGCGGCGGGAGAGCGCGGGCGAGGAGGCGCCCGGACGGGGTGAACGAGCCATGAGAAGCCCTCCTAGAAGCACGAGGCGAATGGCCCGAGCTGCGGACCTACCTGGTGTTCTACCGGATTAGGCACGAGTGAACAATAGGGTGAACGGTGTTCACTGAACACGCCCGGGCTGTGAAATTAGAGCGCTCCCGAAGTGCGGGATGACCCCGGTGTCAGCGTTCACATGAGTTCACCAAAACGTTACGTACGACGGATCGAACGGGGCCGGAAACGCCGATGACCCCGGGAGGGGCACCCGGGGTCATCGTGCGCGCGGCGGTCCGCGCGGCTCAGGGGCGGCCGGTCTCCTCGGACGCGCCGGTGATCATCGAGACGATCTCGTTGCGACTGGTCCCGGTGATGTCGCGGACGCCGACCTGGCGTCCCCGGCGCAGCACCGCCACCCGGTCGGCGATACGGAACACCTGGTCCAGGTTGTGGCTGACGACGAGCACGGCGGCACCACGTTCCCGCAGCTTCAGGATCAGCTGCTCCACCTTGGCGGTCTCGGCCACGCCCAGCGCCGCTGTCGGTTCGTCCATCAGCACCAGGCCGCTGGCCCAGTGGGTGGCGCGGCAGATCGCCACCGCCTGCCGCTGCCCGCCGGACAGGTCCCGGATCGTCGCCTTCGCGCTGGGAATGCGCACGTCCAGCGCGTCCACCAGCTCCTGCGTCTCCCGGGCCATCCGGCGCCGGTCGAGCAGGCGCAGCGGACCGCGGGTCAGCTCCCGGCCCAGGAACATGTTCATGTAGACCGGCTGCGAGTCGGCCAGGGCCAGGTCCTGGTAGACCACCTCGACTCCCTGCCGCCGGGCGTCGGAGGCGTCCCGGAACGTCACCGGGCGCCCGTGCATCTCCAGCTCACCCTCCGTGGGCTGGTAAACCCCCGAAATGATCTTCACAAGGGTGGACTTGCCGGCGCCGTTGTCGCCGACCAGCGCGGTGATCTGCCCGGCGGCCAGTTCCAGGTCGAAGCGCTCGATCGCGACCACGCCGCCGAACTGCTTGCGGATGCCGCTCAGCCGCAGCGGCGGGGCGCCCGCCCGGGTCGCGTCGTCCTTGTGGATGACAGTGCTCATCATGCCCTCCCTGCGCTGCGAGCCGCCTGGTTACCAGTGCCGGGGCCGTCGCCCGCGTCGATGTCGTCCAGCCCGATCGGCGCCGAACCGTCGGCGGCGTACACACCGGCCACGGCCGGGGCGCCCGACCGCACGCCGGTGACCCCGGCGGTCAGCGCCCGGGTGACGAACGCCTGCGGCCGGAACCCGAACAGGACCGTGTCGCCGGGTGCGACGCCCGGCGCGGCCGTCACGTCGGCCATCGCGTAGTAGTCGATCGCCTCGGGCGCGGGCATCTCGACGTCGACCAGGTACGCGTCGTCGAGACCACCGCCCCGGGGCACGATCAGCGCCCGGGTGCCGCCCAGGCCGAGCACCGGATCGACGTAGAGCCCGCCGCCGAAGACGTACGCCCGCCCGTCCCACAGGTGGGACACCTCGCTGACGTAGAGCACGGCGGGCTCCTCGACCAGGTCGGTGACCGCGTGCCAGGGCGTCGTGCCGGTGAGCCCGTGGCCGGGTTCGACCTGCGTCACGCCCGCCTCGGCCAGCATGGCCAGGATCGCCGCCGACGTCGTACCCGGGGCGTTGATCTCGACGTGCGACCACCCGGCGGCGCGCAACGCCACGGCGGCGGCCCGCAGGGTGCCGAGGTTCGGGGTCGGCACGACCCGCCCGGCGGCCGGATCGAACAGCTGGGTCGGGAAGCTGGTGACACCGGCGAACCGGGCGCCGTCGAGGGCGTCGAGCCGGTGGGCGACAGCGACGATCTCCTCGGCCGGCCAGCCGCCCTCGTGGCCCCGGTAGAACCGGTCGCCGGGCGCCGCGATCCGGGCGAGCAGCGCCTGCTCCCGCCCGGCCGCCGCGCTCGCGGCGGCCGCCTCCGCGGCCTTGGCGTCGTTGAAGACCGTCCAGTACGCGGGCGCGAGCGCGGCGGCGACCGCCGCCTCGTGCCGGGGGATCTGCACCAGGTGACCGAGGTGACCGATGCCGAGCCCGCCGTGCCGGTCGGCGAGCGCGCACTGGAGGTCGACGCCGACCGCCTCGGTGATGCCCGCGTCGCGGACCGTCCGGCAGAAGTCGGGGTTGCGCCCGACCTGCTTGGTCATGGCGTAGACCGACAGCCCGTGCCGGTCGGCCTCGGCCCGGATGGCGGCGGCGTTCGCCGCTACCGTGTCGAGGTCCAGCGCGTAGCAGTTCGCCGGCAGGTCACCGCTGTCGTGCAGGTTCGCGGCGGCGGCGAGCAGGCCCGGATTGCGGCGTCGCAGCAGGTCCAGAAACATGCGGTTGCTTCCTTCCGGGTCAGCTTCGCCGCTCGCGCAGCGAGAGGGAGACGGCCACCAGGATGATCGCGCCACGCGCCATCATCTGCTGGGACACGGACAGGCCGGCCAGGATCAGGCCGTTGTTGAGCATGCCCATCAGCAGGCTGCCCAGCACCGCGCCGACGATCGAGCCCTTGCCGCCGAAGAGGCTGGTGCCACCGACGATGACGGCGGCGATGACGGACATCAGGTCGGCCTCGCCGAGGGTGTACCGGGCGCCCTGGAGGCGGCCGGCGTAGAGCAGGCCGGCGAGCGCCGCGCACATCGCGCTGCCCATCAACACCATGATCTTGACGCGGATCACCTTGATGCCGCTGACCCGGGCCGCCGCCACGTTGTCGCCGATGGCGAGCGTGTGCGCGCCGTACCTGGTCTGCCGCAGCACGAGGTAGCCGACCACCGCGGCCGCCACCGACCAGAGCACCAGGCCGGGGATGCCGAGGATCTCGCCCTGGCCGAAGAAGGACAGGAACGCGTCGTTGCTGACCGGCACCGACTGGAGGCCGGTGACCTCGCGGGCCAGACCGGCCACCGCGCCCATGGTGGCGAGCGTGACCAGGAAGCTGGGCAGCCGGACGAGCGTCACGAAGACGCCGTTGACCAGGCCGACCGCCGCGCCCGCGGCGAGGCCCGCCGCCACACCGAGCAGCATGCTGTCGGTCTCGCGCATCGTCACCGCGCCGACGAGCGCGGAGAGCGCGACGACCGAGCCGATGGAAAGGTCGATCTCACCCGCGGCCAGTACGAAGACCAGCCCGACCGCCATGATCGTGATCGGCGCGGTCTGGATGACGATGTTGGTGAGGTTGCTCGTGGTCAGGAAGCCATTGCCGCCCTGGGTGATGGCGAAGAACAGGAACACGACCGCGAAGCCGATGTAGACCACGTAGTCGCGCCAGTTGATCCGGCGCCAGGCCGGGACGGCGCTGGTCTTCACCGCCGCATCGGTGTGGGTCATCTATCGTCCCTCCGCTGTCTGGAAAGAGGTGTTCCGGTGGGCCGGTGCGTCGTCGCGGACGCCGGCCTCCCGGCGGGCGACCGCGACGGCGCCGAGCAGGCCGGCCCGGTCGCCGAGCCGGCTGGTCTTGATCAACGGGGCGTCCGCGCTGAGCGCGGCGACCCAGCGCCGGACCGGTTCGACGAGTTCGGCCCGGGAGCCGATGCCGCCGCCCAGGACGACCGCCTCCGGGTCCAGGACGGCGGTGACCGCGACGACCGCCAGGGCGATCAGCCGGGCCTCCTCGTCGATGGCCGCGAGGGCGCCCGGGTCACCGGCCGCGGCCCGGTCGAAGACGTCGGGCACGCTCGCCTGCTCGCCGGACACCGCGCGGTAGCGGGCGGCGAGGGCCGCGCCCGCGACCGCCTCCTCCAGCGCGCCCTTCACCTGGTTGTCCTTGTCGAACGGGTCGGTGCCCAGGGGCAGGTAGGAGATCTCCCCGGCCGCGCCGCGCGCGCCGCGGACCAGTTCGCCGTCGAGCACGATGCCCATACCGACGCCGGTGCCGACCGCCACGAACACGAAGTGCCGGTGGGTACGACCGCTGCCCAGCCACCGCTCCCCGGCGGCGGCCATGTTGACGTCGTTGTCCAGCACGACCGGGTGGCCCAGCCGGCGGGTCAGCTCGGCCCGCACGTCGAGGGCCTCCAGGTCGGAGACGTTGGGCGACAGCTCGATGGCGCCGGTGGCCGGGTCGGGTACGCCGGGCAGGCCGATCGCGCTGGCCCGCACGTCGGACCAGTCGACGCCGGCCCGCACCGCCAGCTCGCGCAGCAGCGCGTCGATCTGCGCGGCGACCGCCGTGCCGCCCCGGGGGTCGGTCGGCTGCACCTGCTCGGCCAGGACGAGGCCGTCGAGGTCGGCGAGCGCGGCCCGCAACTTGGTGCCGCCGAGGTCGACGCCGGCGACGTAGCCGCACGGACGCGGATGCGCGGCCATCAGCCGACCGTCAGGAGCCGGGCCGGGTTGGCCGTCAGCATCTGGTCGATCGCCTCCGGCGGCACACCGAGCCGGGCGAGACCCGGCACGATCTCCCGGCCCAGGTACGAGTACCCGAGGCGGCCGTGCGTGCCCGGGTTCAGGTACGCCTCGGCGCCGGTCAGGTCCATCGAGAGCAGGATCCGGTCGGCGTACCCGTCCCGGACCAGCCCGGCGAGCATGCCCAGCCGGGCCCGGTCGGGCCGGTGGTACGCGCGCTTGGCGAACTCGCCCTCCGGCGGGTCGGCCGGCAGCGGGGCGAGTACGAAGTCCCAGAACTGCTTGCCGAGCGTGTCGAAGGCGATGTTGACGCCGGTGGCCAGCACGGCCCGCAGGTAGTCCGGGTCGGGGTTGATGTCCAGGTGGCCGATGACGACGCGGGAGAGGTCGGCCTTCTCCTCGCGCAGGATCTCGACCTGCTCCAGCGCCATCGTGCCGTGGGTGGTGTGGGTGTTCACCGCCAGGCCGGTGGCGACGTGGGCGCGGGCGGCGGCCCGCAGGCACTTCTCCTCGTGCGGGGTGATCTCGTTCAGGCCGGTGGCCTGCTCGCCGAAGATGCCGACCTTGATCCCGGTGTCCCCGACGCCGATCGTGGCGTCGGCGACGAAGCGCTCCCGCATCTCGTCCACGCTCGCGGACAGCGCCCAGCCCGGGGAGTACGGCTCCAGGTAGATCGCCGACCCGGCGACCACGTGCAGGCCGGTACGCAGTGCCACCTCACGCAGCAGCGTCACGTCGTGACCGACCACCTCGTACGGGGACAGGTCCACGACCGTGCCGAAGCCCAGCTCCGGCAGGCCGCTCACCGCGCCGGCGGCGAGGTCGGCGCGGTCGTCCCCGGCGCCACCGGACAGCCACGGCCCGGGCACCAGCGCGCCGAGGTGCTCGTGGCTCAGCACCCGGCCGAGCGACTCGGGAGGCACCGGCCCGAGGACTGTCTGGACGTACCCCATGTGCTTCTTCCTCTCGTCTCGCGGTGGTCGCGGTCCCGGCGGTGGGCCGGGCCGCGTCCGGCGAGGTCCGGGGCCCGTTCGGGGAGGCCCCGGACCTCGCGGCCCGGCGTCAGTTGCCGAGCACCTCGGCCGGGGGCTCCTGGCCGTAGTCGTCGCGCCAGGCGTCGGCGATGTTGTCCTTGGTGGCGGCCATCGGCGATCCGACGACCAGCTCCGGGGCCTTCTTGCCGAGCAGGCCGTACGCGGCCACGATGCCCAGGTTCTCGCCGAGGCGGGTCGAGCCGTTGGCGACGACACCGGCGACGTTGCCGCCCTTGACCATGTCGGCGGCGAGGTTCGCCTCCAGGTCGTTCGTGACGATCTTGACGTCGGTACGGCCCTGCTGCCGGGTCGCGGCGAGCACGCCCTCGGCGGCGGTGGCCCAGGCGACGTAGACGCCCTTGAGGTCGGCGTGGCGGGTCAGCATCGCGGTGGCGATGTCCTCGGTGCGCGCCGGGTCGGAGAACCCGGCCTCCTCGACGATCTCGATGTCCGGGTAGAGGTAGCCCAGCCAGTCCTTGAACGCCTTGTCCCGCTGGTTGGTGAACCAGAAGTCGGCGTCGTGGTAGACGTAGCCGACCTTGCCCTTGCCGCCGAGCGCCTTGCCGAGCATCTCCGCGTTGGCCTTGCCGAACGCGGTCAGGTCGGCGGTGACGATGCCGACGATCTGCTCGCCGGACTTGTAGCCCTTCGGCGGGGTGGTCATCACGACGAGCTTGACGCCGGCGTCCACGGCGGGCTTGAAGGCCGCCGCCGCCGCGGTCGGGTCGACGGCGATGGTGACGATCAGGTCAGGCTTGAGCGCCAGCACGGTCTGCACGTTGTTGGCCTGCCGTACCGCGTCGAACTCGGCGCTGGTGCTGGCCAGCACCTTGATGCCGAGCTGGTCGAACTCCTTGCGGACGCCGGACTCCACGGCCTTGGTCAGCGCGGAGCCCTCGTGCCAGACGAAGGCGGCGGAGTACTCGCCGTCCTTGACCTTCTGCCGCTCCTCGGGGGTGAGCGAGAGCTGGTCGGCGGCGGTCGGCGTCTCGCCGCCGGGGCCGACGAACGACAGGCTGGGTTCGGTACGCGGGCCGCTCGACGCGCCGCCGCTCCCGGAGGTCTCGTTCGAGCAGGCGCCGACCATGAGCGCCAGGGCGCAGAGCGCGCCGAGGGCGGCACCACGTCTACGGCTGAGAATCATTGCTCTTCCCTTCACAGCAACGGGGTCTGGAACCGGTGATTCCGGACTGACACGGGGGTCCGATGCGACCGGCACGGCGCGTGCGGGGGCACCCGCCGCCGTCCCTGGGGGCCGGCGACCTCTATTTCCGTTCAGGGTGAAAGTATTATCGCGTTCATCACAGGGAGTCAAGAGTGCTGGTCAGAGATTCGACCCACTCCGTCCGGCACCCCTCCACCGCGCTTCACCTCGGGTTTCGCGCTTGGGCCGGGCGGGAGCCGGAGACGGGCCGCGCCGGGGAAGTCCGCCGGGACGACACGGTCCGGGTGGTTGCTCATCCACCGGCGCAGCTTTAACATTCGGTCGGAAATAAAAACGGCGGAGGTGGGCGTGGAATCTCGGGCACCCCGGGCGGCGAACCGGTCCACCGTGCTGGCCCACGTGCTGACCCACGGTCCGGTGAGCCGTACGGCCATCGGCCAGGAGACCGACCTCTCCCCCGCCACCGTGTCGCGGATCGTGGAACAACTGCTCGACGAAGGGCTGCTGACCGAGACCGACGGCGCCCCGACCACCACCCGGGGCCGGCGGGCGACCCGGGTGGCGATCGCCGCCGGACGCGGCGTGGTCTGCGGGGTCGACGTCGGAGGCTCCAACGTCCGGCTGGTCGTCGCCGACCTCGCCGCCCGGCCGCTGACCGGCCGGACCGTGCCCACGCCCGCCGACTACGACGCCCCCCGGCTGGCCCAGTGGCTGGCCGACCTGATCGTCGCGACAGTCGGCGCCGACCGGGAACGGCTCGACTGCGTCGCGGTGGGCCTGCCCGGCGCCGTCCGGCAGGGCGACCGGGCGGTCTCCAACGCCCCGAACCTGCCCCAGGTGGAGGACCCGCTGTTCCTGCGGCTGCTGGAGAAGCACCTGGGCACCGCGGTCGAGGTGGACAACGACTCCAACTACGCGCTGCTCGGGGAGCTGCGCTTCGGCGCCGCCCGGGACGCGCAGACCGCGGTGATGCTCACCATCGGGGCGGGGCTCGGCGCCGGCGTCGCCATCGACCGCCGGCTGTTCCGGGGGCGCAGCGGCCTGGTCGGCGAGTTCGGCCACCTGCCCGCCGGTCCGCTCGGCGCACCGCTCGAACGGATCATCAGCGGCTCCGGCATCCTCGCCCGGGCCCGCGAGCTCGGCCTGTCGTTCGACAACGCGGCCGACGTGTTCCGCTCGGCCGACCCCCGCCTGGCGCCGGTCCGGCAGTACGTCGAGCAGGCGCTGCTGGTCATCCTCACCGCGGCGGTGGTCGCCTACGAACCGGAGGTGATCGTCCTCGGCGGCGGCATCTCCCACGCGCTCACACCCGACCTGGTCCGGCTGCGCGGCCGGCTGCACGAGATCGTGCCCGCCGCCGAGGCGACAGTCCACGGCGCGGAACTCGGCGACCTCTCCGGCGCGCTGGGCGCCGTGGTCGCGGCGCTGCACACCGCGTACCGGCGACTCGGGCTCGCGGAGGCCGACCTGGCCCGCGTACCCCAGCCGGACGCCCTCGCCGGCTGCGACCTGCCGGCCCTGGCCGACCACGCCTGAGCAGGCGGCGGCGCTCGCGCCGCGCGCTTCTGTGAGCGCTCACCCGGCGGCCCACCCGGCACTCCTCCGGGCCCGGCCGGTTGAACATGTTATCGATAACCTGCTATGTTCCGGCACGGGAGCGAAGGGCACGCTCCCCGTCACCCCCGCAATCGGCAAGGCGACCCGAGGCACCTTCCTCGCCGCCCCGCCGGTCGGTGACCGGTCCGGGCCGCTCCGCCGATGCACGCCGACGCAGGCGGCCACGGACGACTTCGGCCCCGGCCGCACGCGCGGCTCCGCGCCCTCTTCGCAGGCGACGTCGGCATCGACGGACGGTCCGGCCTGCACCGCCACCCAGGGCAAGGAGTCAAGCAATGGCGAAACGAACACCGCTTCTCTCATCCATCGCCGCCGCGGCCGTGCTCCTCGCGGCGGTCGCCGGCGGCGCGCTCAACGGCGGCCTCGGCGAGACGGCACAGGCGTCGACGAACGGCACACTCGCCGCGACCGCCGGCTGCGGCAAGGCACCCACGCTGTCCAGCGGGACGCGCACCATCTCCAGCGGCGGACAGAACCGCAGCTACATCCTGCGCATCCCGGACGGGTACGACCGCAACCGCCCGTACCGGCTGATCTTCGGGTTCCACTGGCTCAACGGCTCGGCGAACAACGTCGCCTCGGCCGGCTACTACGGCCTGCTGCCGCTGTCGAACAACAGCACGATCTTCGTCGCGCCGCAGGGCATCGACAACGGCTGGGCCAACACCAACGGCCGCGACCTGACGCTGTTCGACGACATCTCCCGGCAGGTCGAGAACGACCTCTGCGTCGACAGCAGCCAGCGGTTCGCGCTCGGCTGGAGCTACGGCGGGGCGATGAGCTACGCGGTGGCCTGCGCCCGGCCCACTGTCGTCCGCGCGGTCACCGTCATCTCCGGCGCCAACCTCAGCGGCTGCAACGGCGGCACCCAGCCGGTCGCCTACTTCGGCATCCACGGCATCTACGACAGCGTGCTGAACATCTCCGCGGGCCGGTCGCTGCGGGACACGTTCGTCCGCAACAACGGCTGCACCGCGCAGAGCCCGCGCGAGCCGAGCCGGGGCAGCCTCACCCACATCACCACCACGTACTCCGGCTGCCGCGAGGGCTACCCGGTGCAGTGGGCCGCGTTCGACGGCGACCACACCCCCAGCCCGGTGGACGGGTCGTCCAGCCCGAACGACTCCCGGACCTGGACGTCGGGAGAGATCTGGCGGTTCTTCAGCCAGTTCGCGTCCACCACGCCGCCGCCCACCACCACGCCGCCGCCCACCAC
>NZ_LEKG01000343.1:0-2374 GCF_001029515.1 Micromonospora sp. RV43
GTGTGGTCATGCGGGGCACCGTACCCGCAGGCATCAACCGCCTTCTACCCGAAGAACGGTCGTGTTCCGGTCATTCGCGCAGCGCGGGGCCCTCGGCCGGAACGGCGGGACCGGGGGCGACCGGAGCGGAGCCGGTGGCCTCGGCGGGCACCGGGGCGGTGATCTGGGTCCGCTCGAACATGCCGAGCACGACGCCGACGAAGGACAGCAGGACGGCCTGCTTCTCGGCGCTCAGGTCGAGGCCGAAGCCGACCGCCGCGGCGAGTCCGGCCTGGGCGAAGCCGAGCAGCGCGGCCACCTGGCCGTCCTTGCGGGCGATGAACGCGACGGCGACACCGACGGCGGCGGCCGCCGCGGTGTTGAGGACGGCCTGCTGGTCGGCGGTGAGGTTGATCAAGAACGCGGCGATCAGCTTGATCGCCGCGGCGATGACCGCGAGGAAGATCGCGGGGTCGCGACCGAAGAGCTTGGGCACGAGTGCTCCTTGTTCATGAGGGTGGGGTTGGGGACGGTGGGGCTGGCGCCCGGGGGTCAGGCGCGCTCGGGCCAGTGCCAGGTGCCGCCGTTGTAGGACGGCGTTTCGGGGGCGCCGGGGGTGTTGGAGGGGTCGCCGTCGTGGCGCTCGCAGCCGCCGTCGGCGAGGGAGCGGAAGAACGTGCCGCTCGGGTTGAGTACAGCCAGGCCGACCTTGTCGCCGTCGGCCTCGGTGACGATGGCGGCGCGGCACTCGCTCTTGTACTCACCACCCGGGGTGCCGTGGCTGACGTAGTGGACGATGCGGCCGACGGTCGGGCTCATGGGTTCCTCTCGGGCGTACGGTGTGGGCGTGGAGGTGGAGCGGGGGGAGTCGATCCGGACGTGGGAGCACCCAGGGCTGCGCCGGATTTCGCGGTGGCGGTGGGGGCACGCCTCGGGCTCGGAGTGCGTGCACGTCGAGGTCGGTGTGCTGCCCGACGGCCGCTGGTACGCCGAGCGCGGCGGTGTGGCCCGCGCGTATCCGGATGAGGGCGACGCGCGGGCGGTGGCTGGCAACTTGATGGCTGACCGCGAGGGCTGGCGGGAGGTGCCGGCCGTGCTGGGCCCCGACCAGCAGCCCAAGGAGCCGGGTTGGGTCCGCCGCGGCGGCGAGTGGTTCCGGGAGGTCAGCTAGGCCTGCTGCGCGTCGCGCCAGGCTTGCGCCTCCAGCTCGTGGCTGGAGATCTCGTACTCGGGCCAGTTGTTCCAGTAGGCGACCGCGTCGACGTCGGGCTGCTGGCGTAGCCATGCGATGTGCTCGCGGATCGCCTTGGCTCGGCCGGCGCCGGTGATGTCGGTGGTGGTGCGCACCAGGCCGTACTCGGGCACGAGCAGGCGGGCCTTCGGCAGGGCCTTGCGGACCTTGCCGAACGCAACGCCGAACATTCGGTCCGGCCCCCAGTAGGCGGCGGTGTCGCGGGAGTAGCAGTCGATGCCGTAGTGGGTGGCGCCCGGGTACCACCAGTCGGTGGGGTTGCCGCGGCCCTCGTCCAGCCAGTAGCGGGTGACGATCGGGCCGTGGCCGAGGACCAGGCGTCGGTTGCGGTGGGAGGCGACGATCTGCGACACCCGGGCCGCCTTGGTTCGGTACGTGGCCGGCGGCACGTCGCCCATCGGCTCGTGGTACCAGGTGAGGTAGACCGGCCGGGTGAGCCCGTTCAGCCAACCGGTGAGCTGCTCGACGTCGTCCTTCCAGCTGACGTGCACGATGCAGTCAGCGGGCGCGGCCATCTTCCCGGCACCGTGCGCGGGCAGCTCCGGCAGCCTGTCGGCGTCGGCCCCGTCGGTGCCGAAGTCGCGCATGTAGCGCACCCGCGGATAGGTGCCCAGCATCTTCTCGGTCGGCTTGCCGGGCGCGGTGGACATACCGACCCGGGGGGCATGGATGGTGAAGCCGGCACTCACAGGCGCTGAGATCTCTCCCGTCACCTTGTTGCGCAGGCTGACGACGACCTCCATCTGCGCCTGCTCGGCGCCGGCCGCGACGACCGCCGCGACGATCTTCTCGCCGGGCGCGTAGACGGCCTTGCTGAGGGTGGCGGAGGTGATAAGAGGCGCGGCCATGGGGCCCCCTTCGGCGTACGGAAGCGGCCCGAGGCTTGGAGGCCGGGCCGAGGAATCAGCGGCTGGTGGCGCGGCTACAGCACGCAGCCGAGCAGCGGCAGGCAGATCAGCCCGTCGTCCCGTGCCGGTGGTGGCGGGTTGGACGGCGAGGGTGGGGGCTTGGGTCCGGCACCAGGCCGTACTCGGGCACGAGCAGGCGGGCCTTCGGCAGGGCCTTGCGGACCTTGCCGAACGCAACGCCGAACATTCGGTCCGGCCCCCAGTAGGCGGCGGTGTCGCGGGAGTAGCAGTCGAT
>NZ_LEKG01000344.1:0-2373 GCF_001029515.1 Micromonospora sp. RV43
ACCTGACAGGTGCCTTCCGTCCGGGATAGATGAGACCCTCAGCAAGTCCTATCTTCCCAGGCCGGAAGGCATCTTCCTTTCAAGATCCACTATATGGACCCGCCCTTAATGAAGGGCTGAGGCTAGCGGTCGATCTCGCCGCAGGATTGGCGTCCACGGCAGCCGGCGGACCCGAAAGCCTCCCAGCCGACCCGGACGAGCTGCGGAAGGCGATCAAGGACTTCCCAGGCGATCCCGACGGCCGCCGTCTCGCCGCATACCGCCGAGAGCAAGCCCAGCTAAAGCGACGCCTTCGTGACATCGGCGGAACGGCCTGCGCACTCTGCGGCCGTGAACTGCCACCACAGTTCCTCGTCGCCGCCCACATCAAGAAGCGCTCTGAGTGCACGGACGCCGAGAAGCTCGACTACGACAACGTGGCAATGTTCGCCTGCATCCTCGGGTGCGACAGCCTCTACGAACACGGCTTCATCACTGTCCAGGCAGGAGGCATTATCGAGATCAGCCCACAGGTAGCGCTTGCTCCCGCGGTCGCAGCGCACTGCAGCACTGTATTGACCCAGAGGACGACCGACTGGTGGTCTCCCAAACGGGAGCCCTATTTCGCGTGGCACAGGGACCACACGTTCCGAGGCACCGTATAGGTCGGGCCGCTCCGGCACCACCCTGCATCCCACAGCACGCAACGCTGCCTCTTGCGCCTCCACGTCGGACCAAACGGCACGCCACAACACCTCCGGTCGCAGCCCTAGAAGTGACCGGAAGTCTTACCGCGAGCCACATTGCGAGCACATAAGCGTATTCGACATAGAACACATATGCCAATATGGGCAAGTTTTCCTCTTTGAGAGAATGCGTTACATGCGCATAATCTTCTGCCCATCGACCATGAATGAAAGATGACAGCCGGAAAGCCGATCAGTATTCTATGCAGGTTTTGACGCCAGCACCCCAAGGAAGAGATCAGCATTTATGCCCAAAAGAACAACGGTTAGCGAACTTGCCAAGGAAGCTGGCCTCGACCTTGATCAGGCACTCGTGACGTTATGGGATGCTGGAATCGAAAATCTCTCCGGACCAACGGATGCCGTGCCACCAAGTCGAATTCGCCTCGCGCGATCCTCTCTCGGCTTGCCTCAAATTCGCGATTTGTCTCGCGTCGCGTTTTGGAAAGCCGAACTAAGGCTTGACGATCAATCCTTTGCACAGCTAGCAAGTGACTTAGGAATTAAGCTATCATCGCGATCCCGAAACCTCCCCAAGGGTGCGGTTGCGAGAATCAGGAATCATGTCACCGACAAAGTGATCCCACAGCAAAGGACTGCCGCAGCTGTAGCCGCAGAGCCCCTTCCCGATGCACCTCCTTTATCATGGACAACATACGGAAAGGAAAGGGCCTTCTCGGCTCTCAGTTCGGCCGAACTATTAGATATACACAACGCTCTCACGAAGGATTTTGCTGGCACCGAAGACCCAATTGAGCCGCCCGGAGTAAGGGACGAAACCCTACTTGAATCCGCTGCCATGCGACCGCTTACAGCGATCGGAGATACAGGGAAGTACCAGTCAGTCGAGATGGCAGCAGCCGCCCTCGTCCACTCGGTCGTTCACAACCACCCGTTCCACAATGGCAACAAGCGCAGTGCCCTTGTTGCCATGCTAGTCTTTTTGGAGCGACACAGCATTACATTGACCTGCACCGAGGATGAGCTTTTTAGATTCGCTCTCAAGGTTGCGCAACACGGTCTCGTACCAAAGCACTGGGACAGGCGTTCCGATCGGGAAGTACTCGCAATAGCCCAATGGATATGCCAGTGCAGTCGGTATGTCGATCGAGCCGAGCGTCCAATCAAGTGGATCAAATTACGCCAGATCCTCGCTCAGTACGGATGCGAGCTATCCGCTCCTCGGCCCGGAAATCGAATCGACATATACCGAGGTATCACGGAAAGCGGATGGCTAGGCATCTCCGTTAAGCGTCGCCTGCGAGTCCAAGTCGCATACGGCGGAGACGGCCGCGAGGCGGACCGCGACACAGTAAAGCATATCCGCCGAGAGCTTAGGTTGAACGAAGAGAACGGTATTGACTCGACTTCCTTCTATGGCGGAGAGCCTGCCGCTTCAGACTTTATTGCGAAATACCGCAAGACATTGAAACGTCTCGCAAAGCTCTAATGGCCGGTCCAGCCCCGACAATCCCGCAACCCGAGGCCCGCGCCGGAAGCGCACTGCCTTGGCACACCTAACCTCAGCCCTTCATTAAGGGCGGGTCCATATAGTGGATCTTGAAAGGAAGATGCCTTCCGGCCTGGGAAGATAGGACTTGCTGAGGGTCTCATCTATCCCGGACGGAAGGCACCTGTCAGGTGAAGG
>NZ_LEKG01000037.1:0-45503 GCF_001029515.1 Micromonospora sp. RV43
CACCGAGCGGCCCGGACCGGGGACCGACAGCGCGGTGTGCAGCGTGGTGGTGGGCGCGGCGGGCACCCCGGCGCCGGGTTACCGGATCGAGGTCCGCAACGCCGGCACGGCACCCGTCGACACCATGGTCCGGCAGGAACTGCCGAACGGGTCGCGGGCCACCACGGTGACCGGCGGTGGGCGGACCAGCCGTCCGGCCGGGATGAGCGCCGGTGAGGTGACCTGGCGGCTGCGGCTGCCGGCGAAGAGCACCACCACGCTGCACACCGCGCTGTCGGTCCCCGGTCCGGGCCGCTCGGTGACGGCACCCACCTGCGTCTACGGCTCGGACGGCACGCGCCCGTTCGACTGCGCCACGGCGACCTGGGTGGGCGCCGCGACGGCCCCGGCGGCGCAGGTCACCGCCGCCCCGGCCTGGCGGCGGCCGCCGGTGCTGCTCGCCGCGTTCACGGCGCTGCTGGTGGTCACCGCCGGTGTGGTGTGGTGGGCGGTGTGGCGCCGCCGCCGGCGCACCGCGGCGGGAAGCGCCGCACCCGGCGGCATGGCCCGCGGCGGGACGGGCGCCCCCGGAGGCGGGGCGACGCCCACCGGTACGCCCGCGGGCGGCACCATGCACACCGGCGCCCCCGGAAGCGGTATGCCCGGCGGAGCCGGACCGGGCCAGAGCGGACCGGGCCACGGCACGCCGGTACAAGGCGGACCGGGCCAAGGCGGGCCGGTCCCAAGCGCGACCGGTGGGCCGGCCGAGCGCGGCACGGTCTACCCGCGTACGGCCGTGCCGTCGCCCGCGAGCCGCCGCCGAAGGCCGCCGGTCTGGCTCGTGGTCGGCGTGGCGGCGGCCGTGCTGGCCGGTGTGGTGGGCACGGCGGCCTGGTCGGCCACGCAGCGGGTGGCCGCGATGGACACCACGAAGCAGCCGACGAGCGGCGCGTGGGTGGGCAGCAGCGTCACCGGCGCGCTGGGCCAGCCGCTGCGCGAGACCGCGTTCGAGTTCACCGTCTACCGGCTGAGCTGCGGCGCCGACGTCCTGCCACCGGCGCCCGGCGGCGGCCGGCCGTGCCTGGCCACGGTCGGGGTGCGCAACCTCACGACCGAGGACCAGACCTGGCACGGGCAGTTGCAGCGGGCGTACCTGCCCAGCGGCAACTGGGTGGCAGCCGACGAGGACGCGACCCGGGTGGCGAACCTCGGCCGGGACGTCTTCTCCCAGCCGGTGGCCGCCGGGCGGCGGGTGCTGCTGCCGCTGGTGTTCACCATGCGCGGCGACGAGCCGCCGAAACGGCTGGAGCTGCGCAGCGGCGTCTTCTCGGCGGGCGTGCGGGTGGACGTGGCGTGATCCGGGCACGGGCGGCGGTCGTACCCTGGGGTGTGTGACCGCCGCCCTCGCCCCCGCGCTCGACCTGGCCGACTGGCAGGCGCGCCGGCACGCCCACGAGGCGCGGGTGGACGCCTGGCTGACGCCGCACCTGGCCCGCCGCCGCACCGGGGTGAAGCACCCGGTCGAGGACTTCCTGTTCACGTACTACTCGCACCGCCCGGCGCAGTTGCGCCGCTGGCACCCGGGTGCGGGCGTGGTGCTGCGCGACGCCGACCCGGCCGGTTTCGGCCCGGACTACACGGCGGCCTCCGCCGGGCTCACTCTCGACACCGATCGGGTACACGCGCGGCGCGCCGAGTCGATCGCCTGGATCCGTACGCTGCTCGCCGCCACCGCCGGACGCCCCGCGCAGTTCGGGTGCTTCGGCATGCACGAGTGGGCGATGGTCTACCGGCAGACCCAGGATCAGGTACGGCACAACGCCTGGCCGCTGCGGCTGAGCCCGGCGGCCACGGCGGCTGTGGTCGAGGAGCGCGGCGTGCGGTGCAGCCACTTCGACGCGTTCCGGTTCTTCACCGCTCCGGCCCGGCCGCTGAACGTGCTCCAGCCGACCCGGGAGGGTCAGCACGCGCTGGAGCAGCCGGGCTGCCTGCACGCCAACATGGATCTCTACAAGTGGGCGTACAAGCTGTCGCCGCTGGTGCCGTCCGAGCTGGTGGCGGACTGCTTCGCGCTGGCCCGGGAGATCCGGGCGCTGGACATGCGGGCCAGCCCGTACGACCTGGCCGACCTGGGCTACCCGCCGGTGCGGGTGGAGACGCCGGAGGGCCGGGCCGAGTACGCCACCGCCCAGCGCGGGTTCGCCGAGCGGGCCGCCGGGCTGCGCGCCCGGCTGCTGGCCGCGCTGGACCGGGCCGTGCCGGCCGACCACCGCTGAGCGCGGGGCCGGCCGGCGCGGGGATCAGTTCGCGGCGCAGGTCACTGCCGGTGCCGGGCTCGGGACGGCACCGTCGGCCAGGAAACCGAACGTGGTCTGGGCGGCAGGGGCCAGGGCGCCGTTCCAGCTCGCGTTCCGGGCGGTCACTGTGGTTCCGCTCTGTGTCACGTCCGCGCTCCACGCCTGGCTGATCCGCTGGCCGGCGGAGAGCGGGAAGCGCACGGTCCAGCCGGCGATCGGCGCGGCGCCGCCGTTGCGGACCGTCACCTCCCCCTGGAAGCCGCCCGGCCACTGACCGGCGACCCGCCAGGTGGCGGTGCAGCCGCCGGCCGTGGGTGTCGGGCTGGCCGTGGGCGACGGGCTGGCCGTGGGCGACGGGCTGGCCGTGGGCGACGGGCTGGCCGTGGGCGACGGGCTGGTCGTGGGCGACGGCGTGGGGCTGACGGTCGGGGACGTGGTCGGGCCGGGCGTGGTGCGGCCCAGCGCGGCGACCAGCGCCGGGTACCACCTGTCGGACATCTTCTGGTCGCCTGCGGCGTTCGGGTGCACGCCGTCGTGCGTGTCGGTGGCGGTGCTGAACCCGGTCCACTGGTCGACCACCACGATCGGCGACGCGGCTGTGGTCTTCCCGGCCGCCCAGCCGTCGATCAGCGAGTTGAGCGCCACCGTCCGCTGGCCGCACTCGGGACAGCTCGCCGGGTTCATCGGGATGATCTTCGCGACCAGCACGGTCATGGCCGGGTTGGCGGCCCGCATCTGGTCCACCAGCTTCGAGTACGCGGCCAGGATCGTGGCGGGCGCGATGTTGCTCCACACGTCGTTGGTGCCGAAGTGCATGAGCACGACGTCCGGGCGGGTGGCGGACAGCCAGCCGGGCAGCAGGTTCTGGTTGGCCACGTTCGTCGCGAGGTAGCCGCCGTGCCCCTCGTTGTCGCCGTCGTACGGCACACCGCAGCCCTGCGGCCCGAGCGTGCCGACGAAGTCGACGTCGGTGTGGCCGGTGGACTGGAGGCGGTTCCAGAGCAGCGCCCGCCAGCAGCCGGGCGACCCGGTGATGGAGTCGCCCAGCGGCATGACGCGGACCGGGGTGGCCGCCGCGGCGGCCGGGGGTGTGGTGGCGGTGAGGGCGAGGCCGAGGGCGAGGACCGGTAGCAGCGCGGCGAGCGCGGTCAGCGCGGCGCGCAGGGGGTTACGGGACATGCGGAAGGGACTCCTGTCACTGTGACGTGGTGGTCGGTGACGGCCCTGAAGCTCCCGTACGCATTGAAGCGCTTCGACGCCTCCGACTCAACCCTCCGGGTGCCCCCGATGCCGGTTCCACTCCGGGGCGAGGATCGACATGACAGTGGCGTCCACCCAGTCGTCGCCGTCGCGCAGCACCTGCCGCAGCGTCCCCTCGGCGACGAAGCCCACCTTCTCGTAGGCGCGCCGGGCACGCGGGTTGAACGCGAACACCTCCAGGCCGATGCGGTGCAGGCCAAGTTGCTCGAAGCCGTACCCGACGATCAGCCGGACCGCCTCGGTGCCGAGGCCGCGGTCGCGGCCGCCGGGGCCGATCAGCGTGCGGAAGTTGCAGCTCGCGTTGGCCCGGTCCCACTCGTTGAGGACCACCTCGCCGACGCAGGTGCCGCTCGCCCGGTCCACCACCGCGAGGTCGAGCCGGTCGTCCTGGCTGTTGCGGGTGCCGTACCAGGCCCGCAGGCGGGACGGCTCGAACGCCTCGCCGGCCGGGCTGCCGGTCAGCCGGGCCACCTCCGGGTCGGCCAGGATCTCGGCGAGCGCCGGCAGGTCGTCGTCGTGGAACGGGCGCAGCACCACCCGCTCGCCGGTGAGCGTGGGCTTGACGGAGAAGTCGATCACGTGGCGGAATTCTCCGGGCGGCGCGCTCGGCGGCTCAACAGGTTTTCGGTCAGTCGCCGTCCACCCGGCGGTCGCGTTTGCGCTGCGACTGACGCTTCTTCTCGGCCAGGCGACGCTCCTTGGCGCCACGGGAGGGGCGGGTCGGCCGGCGCGTCTTCGGCGGCGGGGCGACGGCCTCGCGCAGCAGCGCGGCCATCCGCTCGCGGGCCGCCTCCCGGTTGGCCAGCTGGGCGCGGTGCTCGCTGGCGGTGACCGTCAGCACGCCACCGACCAGGCGGCCGGCGAGCCGGGCCAGCGCCCGTTCCCGCAGCGTCTCCGGCACGCTCGGCGAGCCGCCCAGGTCGAAGCTCAGCTCCACCCGGGAGTCGGTGGTGTTGACTCCCTGGCCGCCGGGCCCGGACGAGCGGGAGAACCGTTCCCGCAGCTCGGCGGCGGGCACCGTGAGCCGATCGGTGACCCGCAGTCCGTCGTCCACTCCCCGAGGCTAGCGCCCCGCGCGGTGACTCGGGGTGGGGGTGGCGCTCGGCGTGGGACCGGCCCGTTCCTCGCCGCCGCCGGACGCCGCGTACGCGGCCGCGCCGACGAGCAGCAGGGCGATCACCGCGAGCTTGACGACGACGCCCCGGATCGCGAGCCAGGCGTTGCGCCGGGCACCGGGGACGCTGGTCCGGATCGTCTGATAGTCGGTCCAGCCACGTTTCGCACGCGCGTAGGACGCGCCGACACCGGCGCCGATGATCAGGCCCACCACGAGGAGGGCCGCAATGACAGCTTGCTCCACCTCCGCCAGTATTCATACTCAGCGTAATATTTCTATGGCCCAATGATC
Source organism: Micromonospora sp. RV43 (assembly GCF_001029515.1). Taxonomy (NCBI): domain Bacteria; kingdom Bacillati; phylum Actinomycetota; class Actinomycetes; order Micromonosporales; family Micromonosporaceae; genus Micromonospora; species Micromonospora sp. RV43. The sequence goes on from NZ_LEKG01000037.1 coordinate 4,945, forward strand.
CCACGCCGGATATCCGACACTTCGCACCGATCTTGCGACGCTTGTGCAGGTCAGCGCCGGGAGGGGCGGCAGGGCAACCCCGCGCGGGCGGCAGGCCGGGCCCGCGCGGGTGGCCGCGCAGACGACTCAGCCGCCCCGGCCGATGATGGTGTCGGCGGTCTGCTGGACCTGGTCGATCGGGATGGCGAAGCCGATACCGATGGAGCCGTTGCCGTCGATGGTGGCGATCGCCGTGTTCACGCCGACCACCTCACCGCGCGCGTTCACCAGCGGACCGCCGGAGTTGCCCGGGTTGATGGAGGCGTCGGTCTGCACCGCCGTGTGCCGGCCGTTGCCGATCCGTACCTGCCGGTTGAGCGCGCTGACGATGCCCGCGGTGACCGTCCCGGCGAGCCCGAGCGGCGACCCGACCGCGAGCACCGGCTCCCCCACTCTCGTCGAGTTCGCCTTTGCCAGCGGCAACGGCGGCAACCCGGCCGATGCGGGCACCTTCAGCACGGCCAGGTCGCTGGCCGGTTCCCGGCCCACCACCTCGGCCGGGAAGCGCCGCCCGTCCGACGTCTCCACAGTCACCGCGCCGGAACCGCCCCGGGCCAGGATGTGGTCGTTGGTGACGATGTGCTGCTCGTTGTCGATGGCGAACCCGGAGCCGGACGCGGACGCGCCGGAGCGGCCCCCGACCATCACCGACACCACCCCGGGCACCGTCTTGCCGGCGGCGGTGATCAGCTCCGCCGGCACCGGCGCGGCGGACGCCGCTGCCGGTCCCGGCGCGCCCCGGTCGGCCGCCCAGGTGCCGGCCGCCGCGCCGGAGACGGTGGAGAGCGCCACCACCGCCGCCACGCTCAGCAGCCGGTGCCGCAGGCTACGCCGCCCGGCCTCCGGCCCGCCCCCGGGTACGTCCCGGTAGCGGCGCCCGTCCGGGTCCAGCTCCGGCGAGACGAACCACGGTCCGCGTGGCTCGCCGAGTCCGGTCTGCACTGCCATGCCTGGCTCCTCACATGTCGTGCGGTAGTGGTGTGCGGGTCAGGGCAGCCGGGAGAACCACCGCAGCGAGCCGGCCGCGGCGCCCATCGCCAGGACCAGCCCGAGGCCGATGAAGCGGGCCGAGATGTCCTGCCGCTCGGTGCGGTAGCCGACCGAGGTGCCGATGTCCTCGTAGACGTCCTTCAGCTCGGCGGTGGTGGACGCCTCGTGGAAGCCCCCGCCGGTCTGCTCGGCGACCGCCCGCAGCGTCTGGCCGTCCACCGGCACCTGGATCGCCCGGCCACCCCTGTCGACCGAGCCGCCGGGCGTGCCGAAGGAGATGGTGTGCACCGGCACCTTCGCGGCGACCGCCTGGTCGGCGGCCTCCATCGGGTCCATGCCGGAGGTGTTCGCGCCGTCGGAGAGGATGATGATCCGGGCCGGCGGCGGATCCTTGGCGGCGGTGGCGTCCAGGCTCTTGACCGCGCCGAGCGAGGTGCTGATCGCCTCGCCGATGGCGGTGCCCTGCACGCCGGTGATGCCCTCGGCCAGCCGCCCGATCCCGTCGTGCAGCGCCTCCCGGTCGGTGCTCGGCGGCACCAGCACCGCCGCGCTGCCGGCGAACGCGACGAGGCCGACGTTGAACTCGTCCGGCAGCCCGTCGACGAACCGCCGGCCCGCCTCCTTGGCCGCGGTCAGCCGGTCCGGGTCCACGTCACCGGCGAGCATCGAGGTGGAGACGTCCACCGCGACCATCACCGTGGCCCGCTCCCGGGGCACCCGCACCTCCGCCTCGGGCCGGGCGAACCCGACCACGAGCAGCGCCAGCATGGCGAGGAACAGGCCGGCCGGGACGTGCCGCCGCCAGGCCGGCCGGCGCGGGGCGACCCGGTCGAGCAGGCGCAGGTTGGTGAAGCGCACCGCGTACCGGCTCTGCCGCCGTTGCAGCACCAGGTAGCCGGCGACCAGCGCGACGACGGCGAGCAGCAGCCAGAGGCGGGCGGGTGACTGCCAGGTCATGCGACACCTCCGCGGGCCGCGGCCGGCACGGTGGCCAGCCGGCGCTGCTCGTGCACGTACCGGACGACGTCCGCGCACCAGTCCCGGTCGGTGCGCAGCGCCAGGTGGGTCGCGCCGGCCCGGCGCAGCGTGCGGCGTACCTGGTCGCGCTGCTCGGCGGCGGCACGCGCGTACCGCTCGCGCAGGCCCGGGTCACCGGTCCACACCTCGCGGTGCCGGCCGCTCTCCGGGTCGACGAGCGTGACCAGGCCGACGTCCGGCAGTTCCAGCTCGCGCGGGTCGGTCACCTCGACGGCGAGCACCTGGTGCCGTACCGCGAGGCGGCGCAGCGCGGCGGCCCACGGCGGCGGCGCCGCGTCCGGGTCGTCGGGCAGCTCGTCGAGGAAGTCGGAGACGATCACCACGAGCCCGCGCCGGGTGGCGACGCGCTGAAGGCCGTCCAGCCCGTCGGCCAGGCCCGGCGCCGCGTCCGTCCGGCCCGCGCCGGCCGCGCCCGCGCCGCCGGAGTCCGGCAGGTCGCCGGTACGCGGAGCGCCGAGCAGCGCGCGGAGCAGCCCGAGCAGATGGGTACGCCCGCTGCGGGCCGGGAACCGGCGCAACCCGCGTGGGCTGAGCACCTGGGCGCCGAGCCGGTTGCCGACTCCGGCGGTGAGGAAGCCGATCGCCGCCACTGCGGCCACCGCCAGTTCCCGTTTGTCCAGCGTGGACGTCCCGTACTCCATGCTGGGGCTGGCGTCGACGAGCAGCCAGGTGGTCAGTTCCCGGTCCGCGTCGACCTCCCGGACGTGCGGGACGGTGGTCCGGGCGGTGACCGCCCAGTCCATCCGGCGTACCTCGTCCTCGCCGGGGCGGTACTCGCGGCTGCCTGCCGCCTCGCTGCCCGGTCCGGGGAGCAGGCCGCGGTACCGGCCGTGCAGCAGCCCGTCGAGCCGCCGGGTCACCGTCAGCTCCAGCCGGCGCAGCCGCTGGTCCGGGGCGAGATCGGCGAGCCCGGGTCCGGCCTCGCCGGTCATGCCGCCGCCAGGTCGTTCACCGTCTCGGTGGGCCCGTTCACCAGCCGGGGCGGCGGCACCGCCTCGATCACGCGGCGCACCACGTCCTCGCCGGAGATCCCGTCGGCGATCGCGTCGAAGGAGAGCACGAGCCGGTGCGCCAGCACGTCCACCGCGAGTTCCCGGATGTCCTCGGGGAGCACGTAGTCCCGGCCGTGGATGAGCGCCTGGGCGCGGGCGGCGGCCACCAGGCCGAGCGTGGCCCGGGGGCTGGCCCCGTACGCCAGCAGGGGCGCGACGTCGGGCAGGCCGAAGCGCTCCGGGTCGCGGGTGGCGAGGATGAGGCGGACCACGTACTCGGCGAGCGCGTGGTGGACGAAGACGTCGGTGGCGCGGCGCTGGAGTTCGCGCAGCCGGACCGGGTCGAGCACGGTACGCGCGGTGGGCCGGTCGGTGCTCATCCGGTAGAGGATGGCCAGCTCGTCGGCGTCGCTCGGGTAGTCGACCACCACCTTCATCAGGAAGCGGTCGCGCTGCGCCTCCGGGAGCTGGTAGACACCCTCGGACTCGATCGGGTTCTGGGTGGCCAGGACCAGGAACGGGTCCGGCACCGGCCAGCTCCGGCCGGCGATGGAGACCTGCCGCTCGGCCATCGCCTCGAGCAGCGCCGACTGCACCTTGGCCGGGGCCCGGTTGATCTCGTCGGCGAGCACCAGGTTCGCCATGATCGGCCCCAGCTCCACGTCGAACTGTTCGGTGGAGGCGCGGTAGATGCGCGTGCCGACGATGTCGGAGGGGACCAGGTCGGGGGTGAACTGGATCCGGGAGAACGTGCCACCGACCACTGTGGCGAGTGTCTGCGCCGCCAGCGTCTTGGCCACCCCCGGTACGCCCTCCAGCAGGCAGTGCCCGTCGGCGATCAGGGCGGTGAGCAGGCGGTCGACGAGCCGATCCTGCCCGACGATCACGCGTTTGACCTCGACGAGGGTCTGTTCCAGCTCGACGCCGCTCGCGTCGGCGTCGACCGGGCTGAGCACGCTGGCCGGGGTGTCCGAGATGTCCGTCACGGTGCTTGCTTCCCGGGCCGGACCGGCGACAAACGTCGGATTATCGGCCCCTGGGCGGTGGTCGGCGGGCCGGACCGGCAGCTTCTCCCCAGCCGGGCGGGAACGACACGAAGCGGCGCGGCACCGGCCGGAGGGGCACGGAACACGACACCGGCCCCCGCCGGAGCGGGGGCCGGTGCGGGGCCGGACGGATCAGTTGGCGATGACCAGGTGGAACGGCCGGTCCGAGGCGCTGCCGGAGGAGCTGCGCGTCTGCACGAAGACGGCGTTCGGGGTGAGCGTGCGGGGCGCGACCGACACCTCACCGGCCGGCGGCACGTTCGCCGTGTCGTTCGTGCCGATGGTCGCCACGTACGCCTTGGCGGACACGTTGTAGTCCAGCAGCACCTGGTACTGCCCCGGCGACACCCCGATGCCCGGGGTGAACCGGAACGAGGACACCACGTTGCCGGAGTGCTGCAACAGCGTGCCGTTGGCCGCCACGACGGCCCAGGCGACCTGGCCGGCGGCCGGCGGGGCCAGGGTGGCCCGCATCGCGGTCCGGGCGGCCTGCCGCTCGACGGCGGTCACCGGCGGCTGCGCCGTGGAGTGCCGCGGGCCGGGCTGCGGCTTCGCCTCCGGCTGGGCGGCAGCGGCGATCCCGCCACCGGCCAGGCTGAGCGACAGCGCGGCAAGCGCCACCACCGTCGCCTTCCGCTTGAAGAATGTGGCCATGAGTTCTCCCTTTGTAGACCGTGGTGATACGGCGACTGCGCGCGTCAAATTGCGGATCATCGGGTATCCGCTCGGGAGCGCACCGCTCGTGAGCTGGCCTTACTACAGAGAGTCGCGACGTCTCAACCAGGTGGAACCTAGCACCGGAAAATGTGGGCGGTCAATAGCGTTATTGCGTGTCCGACCGATCGGCAAAGATGGCCGCAAAATTGCGAGGAACAATTCACGAAATTGTTTCGGAGGGCATCGCGCCGACCCGGCTCCGGGTAGCCTCACCGTCGTGATCACCATGCCGCGACCAGCCCGGGCCGGCACCCGGGGCGGCCGCCTGGCCACCGCCGCATGCTGGCTCGCCGTCGCACCGGTCGCCGCGTGGGCGCTGGTACGCCTGACCGGGCTGGAACACGGTCCGCTGGTGCAGGCGGTCGCGTTCACGCCGTACGCCGCCGCCGTGGCCCCGGTCGTGGCGGTGGCGGCACTCGCCCTGCGGCGCCGCACCCCGGCGGTGGTCGCGGTCCTGGCCGCGCTGGCGCTGATCGGCGCGGTGGCGCCCCGTGCGGTCCCCGGCGACCGGCCCGCCGCCGACGGGCCGACGCTGCGGCTGCTCACCGCCAACCTGCGCCTCGGCTCGGCCGACCCGGCGGCGCTCGTGGACCTGGTCCGGACTCGGCGGGTCGACGTCCTCACGGTGCAGGAGCTCACCCCGCCGCTGGCTGCCGAGCTGGACCGGCTCGGCCTGGCCGAGCTGTTGCCGCACCGGTCGCTGACCCCCGAGGTCGGCTCGACCGGCTCCGGCGTGTACGCCCGGCACCCGCTGCGCGACACCGGTCACCGGCGCAACAAGGGCTTCTTCTTCACCCAGGCGTACGCCACGGTGACGCTGCCCGGGGCGCCACCGGTGCGGGTGGAGTCGGCGCACCCGGCCGCGCCGTACGCCCCGCACGTGGTGCCGGACTGGTGGACCGACCAGCGCGCCCAGCCGCCTGCCACCCCGGACGGCGGGCTGAGCGTGCTGGCCGGCGATTTCAACGCCACGCTCGACCACGCGGCGCTGCGGGACCTGATCGCCACCGGCTACACCGACGCGGCGGACGCGGCCGGGGCGGGGTTCGGCGGCACCTGGGGCCCGTACGACGGCGACCCGATCCCGCCGGTCACCATCGACCACGTACTCGTCGACAGGCGCATCGCGGTGCGCGCCGCCCGCACCTACCCGGTGCCGGGCAGCGACCACCGCGCGCTGCTGGCCGAGCTGCGTCTGCCGGCCGGGTGAGTCAGGCCGCGCTCCCGCCCGGCACCCGGGCCCGGTCCAGGCCGTAGGTGAGCGCGTCGACCAGGGCGTGCCAGCTCGCCTCGACCACGTTCGGGTGCACGCCCACTGTGGTCCAGTCGCGGCCGGCGCCGGCCGTCTCCACGAGTACGCGCGTGACAGCGCCGGTGCCGTGGCTGCCCTCCAGGATGCGCACCTTGTAGTCGGCCAGCTCGAACTCGCGCAGCTCCGGGTAGTGCCGGGCCAGGCCGACCCGCAGCGCCTCGTCCAGCGCGTTGACCGGGCCGTTGCCCTCGGCGGTGGCGATCACCCGCTCGCCGCGTACCCGGATCTTCACCGTCGCCTCGGAGACCACCGCGCCGTCCTCGCGGTGCTCGACGATCACCCGGTACGACTCCAGCGCGAACGGCCGGGCCGGCGCGGCATCCGGCAGCTCGGAGCGGACCAGCAGCTCGAACGAGGCGTCGGCGGCCTCGAACGACCAGCCGTCGGCCTCCAGCTCCTTGACCCGCCCGGTGACCCGGGACAGGGCGTCCGGATGGCCGGCCAGGTCCAGACCGAGCTCGCGGCTCTTGAGCTCGATGCTGGCCCGGCCGGCCATCTCGGTCACCAGGATCCGCATGTCGTTGCCCACCACAGCGGGTTCCACGTGGTTGTAGAGCAACGGGTCGACCTTGATCGCGCTCGCGTGCAGCCCCGCCTTGTGAGCGAAGGCGGCGGCCCCGACGTAGGCCTGGTGGGTGTCGGGGGCGATGTTGGCGATCTCGGAGATGGCGTGCGAGACCCGCACCATCTGTTCCAGGCAGCCCTCCGGTAGGACGGGCATGCCCAGCTTGAGCTGGAGGTTCGCGACGATCGCGAAGATGTCGGCGTTGCCGGGGCGCTCGCCGTACCCGTTGGCGGTGCCCTGCACGTGCCGGACGCCCGCCTCGACAGCGGCGATGGTGTTGGCGACAGCGCAGGCGGTGTCGTTCTGCGCGTGCATGCCGAGCCGTTCCGGCGCGATGCCGGTCCGCGCCACCAGTTGCTCGACCACGGCGGTGACCTGGGAGGGCAGCATGCCTCCGTTGGTGTCGCAGAGCACGAACCGCTCGGCGCCGGCGGCCAGCGCGGTCTCCGCCACGGCGGCGGTGTAGCCCGGGTCGAACCGGAACCCGTCGAAGCAGTGCTCCCCGTCGACGAAGACGCGCCGCCCCTGCGCCACCAGGTACGACACGGTGTCGCGGATCATGGCGAGGTTCTCCTCGGCGGTGGTGCGCAGCGCGCGCTCCACGTGCCGCAGGTCCGCCTTGGCGACCAGGGCCACGGCCGGGGTCCGGGCGTCGAGCAGGCCGCGCACCTGCGGGTCGTCCTCGACCGCGAGGCCGGCCTTGCGGGTGGCCCCGAAGGCGACCAGGATCGCGTGCCGCAGCTCCAGCTCGGTGCGGGCGCGGCGGAAGAACTCGGTGTCCTTCGGCACCGCGCCCGGCCAGCCGCCCTCGATGAAGCCGACTCCGAGGTCGTCCAGCAGGCGGGCCACCGCCAGCTTGTCGACCACCGAGTACGTGAGCCCTTCGCGCTGCGCGCCGTCGCGCAGCGTCGTGTCGTACACCTGGAACGTCATCGGAGTCCTCTTCTCGTGCCCTGGGGAGCAAACAAAAAGACCCCCCGCGGATGCGGGAGGTCTGCGCGCTCGGCGGGGGAAGGGCCGGCGCGCTAGCTGCTAATGATCAGGACGAAGCTGGTCACGACCCGTACTCTGCCACCCCGGCCCCGGCTTTGGGAGGCGAAACCCATATTCCGGGACGATCGCGCGTGCGGTGATCGTCTTCACACCCGGCCACCGCCCGCCACGAGCACAAACGGGACTACGGAAGAATCTTGAACTGATCCAGTTACTGGCCCGGCCACCCCGCCCGGCCACGTTCAAGGAGGACCCGTGCTCACTGTCGGTGACCACTTCCCCGAGTACGAACTCACCGCCTGCGTGTCGCTCGACGCCGACAAGGCGTTCGAGACGATCAACCACAAGTCCCACGAGGGCCAGTGGCGCGTCGTGTTCTTCTGGCCGAAGGACTTCACCTTCGTCTGCCCCACCGAGATCGCCGAGTTCGGTCGCCTCAACGGCGAGTTCGCCGACCGCGACGCCCAGGTGCTCGGCGTCTCCGTCGACAACGAGTTCGTCCACTACGCCTGGCGCAAGGACCACCCGGACCTGCGCGAGCTGCCCTTCCCGATGCTCAGCGACATCAAGCGTGAGCTGACCTCCGCCTGCGGCGTGCTCGGCGCCGACGGTGTCGCGCAGCGGGCCACCTTCATCGTGGACCCGAACAACGAGATCCAGTTCGTCATGGTGACCGCCGGTTCGGTCGGCCGCAACGTCTCCGAGGTGCTGCGGGTGCTCGACGCCCTTCAGACCGACGAGCTGTGCCCGTGCAACTGGAACTCCGGCGGCGCGACGCTCGACGCCAAGGCGCTCCTCGCCGGCGCCGGGGCCTGACCATGGGCCTGGACGCGATCAAGGCGGGCCTGCCCGAGTACGCCAAGGACATCCGGCTCAACCTCGGCTCCACCATCACCACCTCGACGCTGAAGCCGGAGCAGGCGTGGGGCACCGCCCTGGCCTGCGCGGTGGCGGCCCGCAACCCGGTGGTGCTGCGGGAGATCGCCGCCGAGGCGGCCGGTCACCTCACGCCCGAGGCGGTCGAGGCGGCCAAGGGCGCGGCGGCGGTCATGGCGATGAACAACGTCTACTACCGGGCCAAGCACCTGATCGGCGACGAGCAGTACGCGTCGCTGCCGGCCCGGCTGCGAATGCAGATCATCGCCCGCCCCGGTGTGGAGAAGACCGACTTCGAGCTGTGGTGCCTCGCCGTCTCGGCGATCACCGGCTGCGGCGTCTGCCTGGAGTCGCACGAGAAGACGCTGCGCGCGGCCGGGTTCAGCCGTGAGCAGGTGCACGAGGGGCTGCGGATCGCCGCCGTCGTACACGCCGCCGCGGTGACCCTGGACGCGGAGGCCGCACTGGCCTGATCGACCGGCCCGCACGTGCCCGACCGGCACCGCACGGGCCGACGACCCGAGGGGCCGGCGTCACCACCGTGGCGCCGGCCCCTCGGCGTCGGCGGGCCGGCCGCCGGCGGGTTGGTGCCCGGACAGGGTGGGTAACCCTCCCGACTGACGACGGCGCCGCGACGGCCGCGGCCCTGGGGACGGGAGGCGGCACATGGACGGACTGGACCCGCGCGCCACGCACGGCGGCACCGAGCCGATCCTCGACGACGGCCGGGGCACGGTCGCCGGGGGCGCCCCGGCGGGCGCCTTCGACCCGTGGCGCTACCGCGACGAGGCGGGTGTGGCGAGCGCCGACCTGACCGGCTACAAGGTCGAGGCCACCGACGGCGCCATCGGCAAGATCGACCGGGCGAGCCACGAGGTGGACGACAGCTACCTGGTCGTGGACACCGGGCCGTGGATCTTCGGCAAGAAGGTGATGCTCCCGGCCGGGACCGTGAACCACGTCGACCACGACGCCCGCACCGTGCACGTCGACCGGGAGAAGGACCAGATCAAGGCCGCCCCGGAGTACGACGAGTCCAGCCACGCCGAACCGGGCTACCGGGACCGGCTGGGCGGCTACTACGGCGAGAACCACTCGGCGCTGCCGCCGGACGTGCCGCCGCGCGCCTGACATCCCGGCGACGGCCGGCGGGGACGGACGAACGCCCCGCCGGCCGTTACCGTGTCGGATGTGGACGCCCCGCAGAGCCCCTTCCCCGCCCTGTTCAACTTCCGCGACGTCGGCGGATACGCCGCTCGGGACGGGCGCACGGTCCGCCGCGGCCGGCTCTACCGCTCCGACTCGCTGCACCGCATCGACGAGACCGACCGGAGCGCGTTCACCGCGCTCGGCATCCGTACCGTCATCGACCTGCGCCGGCCGTCCGAGGTGGAACGCGACGGGCGGGTGCCCGACTACGACGGGCTGACCTACCGGCACATCCACCCCGAGCACGCCGACTGGGGTGCGAACCGGTTCGACGCCTCCGGCGTCAGCCTGGCCCGCTACCTGGCCGACCGGTACGCCGACCTGGCGCGTACCGGAACCGCCGGGCTCGCCGAGGCGGTCGGGCTGATCGCGGACAGCGCCAACGCCCCGGTGGTGGTGCACTGCGTCGCCGGCAAGGACCGCACCGGCATCGTCTGCGCGCTCACGCTGGCAGTGCTCGGGGTGCCCGACGAGGACGTGGTAGCCGACTACGCGCTCAGCACCGCCGCGTCGCAGCGCTTCACCGCCTGGGTCCGGGCCACGCTGCCGGACGCGGAGGAACCGCCGCCGCCGTTCCTGGAATCGCCGGCCGAGGCGATGGAGCTGTTCCTCGCCGAACTGCGCACCGGCTACGGGTCCGTCGAGGGCTACCTGACCCACGCCGGCGTCACCGGGGCGCAGGTGGAGTCCCTCCGCACCCATCTCCTGGACTGACACTGCCTCGCGGTGATCGAGGAGCGAACCCCTCGATCACCGCGAAGCGCCGTCAGAGGACCCGGGTGACCCAGCCGTACGGGTCGGCGGCACGCCCGCGCTGGATGTCGACGAGCTTCTGCCGCAGCGCCATCGTGGCCCGGCCCGGCTCGCCGCCGCCGATGAGGAACTCGCCGTCGGGGAAGCGCACGCCGCCGATCGGGGTGATCACGGCGGCGGTGCCGCAGGCGAAGACCTCGCGCAGCCGCCCGCTCGCCGCGTCGGCCCGCCAGTCGTCGAAGGCGACCGGCGCCTCCCGCACCTCGTGCCCGGCCTCGGCGGCCAGCCTGAGGATCGCGTCGCGGGTGATGCCCGGCAGGATCGTGCCGCCCAGCGGCGGGGTGACGATACTGCCGTCGTCGTAGACGAAGAAGACGTTCATGCCGCCCAGCTCGTCGACGTACCGCCGCTCGACCGCGTCCAGGAACACCACCTGGTCGCAGCCCGCCTCGATCGCCTCGGCCTGGGCCGCCAGCGAGGCGGCGTAGTTGCCGCCGCACTTGGCCGCGCCGGTGCCGCCGGGCGCGGCCCGGGTGTAGTCCGGCGAGACCCACACCGTCACCGGCTTCACGCCACCGGCGAAGTACGCGCCGGCCGGCGAGGCGATCACGCAGTAGAGGTATTCGTTGGCCGGGCGCACACCGAGGAAGACCTCGCTGGCGAACATGAACGGACGCAGGTAGAGGCTGGCGTCCTCGTGCTCCGGAATCCACGCCTGGTCGACCTCGACCAGCCGGCGCAGCGACTCCACGAACGTCGCCTCCGGCAGCTCCGGCATGGCCAGCCGGCGCGCCGACGCGGCGAACCGGGCCGCGTTGGCCTCGGGACGGAACATCGTCACCGCGTCACCCGTGCGGTACGCCTTCAGCCCTTCGAAGATCTCCTGCGCGTAGTGCAGCACCGCCGCGGCCGGGTCCATCGGGATCGGCGCGCGCGCCTCCAGGCGGGCGTCGTACCAGCCCTTGCCCTCGGCGTAGCGGATGGTGACCATGTGATCGGTGAAGACCCGGCCGAAGCCCGGGTTCGCCAGCAGGGCGGCCCGGTCGGCGGCGGATACCGGCGCGGGATTCGGACGGATCTCGAAATCGAGCATGTCACCACCGCTCATCGCGCTGACCTCCCTGCGGGTTCACGGCATGCGGGATCGCACGCCGACGTCACTGGTGCCAGAAACTTACCCCGAACGGTCGTTCAGCGGATAGCTCCGCCCCGGCGGATGCGACGCGCCGGACGGTCGGGTGGGCCCGGTGACGGGTCTGGCGGCCCGGTACCGGGCCGCCAGCAGGGTCGGCCCGGTCAGGCTACGGCGTACGCGGCGAGCCGGTCGCCGACCTCCTCGGTGCGCAGCGGCGTCCCCGGCGTACGCCCGGCCAGCTCGGTGCCGACCGCGGCGGTGACCCGGGCGGCGGCGTCGGCGTGGCCGAGCTGGTCCAGCAGCAGCGCGGCGGACAGCACCGCGGCGACCGGGTCGGCGACGCCCTGGCCGGCGATGTCCGGCGCCGAGCCGTGCACCGGCTCGAACATCGACGGGTAGCGCCCCTCGGGATTGATGCAGCCGCTGGCCGCGAGCCCGATGCCACCGGTCACGGCGGCGGCGATGTCGGTGAGGATGTCGCCGAACAGGTTGTCGGTGACCACCACGTCGTACCGGGACGGGTTCGTCACCAGGAACATCGCTGCGGCGTCGATGTGCTGGTATTCCGTGGTCACGTCCGGGTGCTCGGCGGCCACCGCGGCGAAGGCGCGCGCCCAGAGCGACCCGGCGTGGGTGAGCACGTTCGTCTTGTGCACGAGCGTGACCTTGCGCCGCTCCCGGCGGCCGGCGCGGGCGAACGCGTCGCGGATCACCCGCTCGACGCCGTGCCGGGTGTTCAGGCTCTCCTCGGTGGCCACCTCGGCCGGGGTGTCCCGGTGCAGCGCGCCGCCGGCGCCCGCGTACAGCCCCTCGGTGCCCTCGCGGACCACCACGAGGTCGACCTCGCCGGGCTTGACCGCCGCGAGCGGACCGGCCACGCCGGGCCAGAGCCGGGACGGGCGCAGGTTGACGTACTGGTCGAAGGCGAACCGGAGCTTCAGCAACAGACCGCGCTCCAGCACACCCGGCGGCACGGTCGGGTCGCCCACCGCGCCCAGCAGGATGGCGTCGTGACCGGCCAGCTCGTCGAGGACGGAGTCGGGCAGCACCTCGCCGGTGCGGTGATAGCGCGCCGCGCCCAGGTCGTACTCGGTGGCCTCGATCCCGGGCACCACCGCGTCGAGGACCTTGCGGGCCTGCGCGACCACCTCGGGTCCGATGCCGTCGCCGGCCACCACCGCGATGTGTGCCACCTGGCGCTCCTCGTCTCGTCGTTAGGCGCAACCGTACGTCGCCGTCCCGGCCCCCGGTACGAATCTTCCATCATCCGGGACGGCGAATCACAGGAGGCTCCCAGCCGACATTCATGGTGCGGTCATCTCCACTGCTTAGGGTCGAGTTCGCGGGTCGACGGGGGCCCGGAATCCGGCACCGCCGCGACGTAGCGGCGACCACCGAGGGGGCAGGTGTCATGCGGATCGAGCACCGGCGGGCCCACTGGGCGGACGAGCAGCCACGTACCCGCTGGGTCGACCAGTCCGCGTTCCGCCCGACCCGCCCGGACCTGCACCTGGGCGCCACGAACCACCGCGTCGAGCGGTCCGGTGCCTCCGCGTCCGGCCGGATCAGCGTCCGCCACACCGTCACCACCTCGACCGCCGACTACACCATGCTCCTCAACGCGCCGGAGTGGTTCGGCCACCGGGCGGTCAGCGAGGCGCTGCGCGACGCCGTCGCCGAGCTGCGCGCCGTCGACCTCACCTACGGCCCGAACCGGCCGGACAGCCTCGTCTCCCGGCTGCGCCGCGACGAGATCAGTCCCGACTCGTACCCCCCGCTGGCCGACCTGATCGACCTCTGCGCCGCGATGCGGGCGGCGACCGACGGCTGGTTCGACGCCTGGGCCGTGCCGGGCGGCTTCGACCCGGGCGGCCTGCTCGGCGGCTGGGCGGTGGAGCGGGCCGCGGCGCGGTTGCGCGCCGCCGGCATCCACGACTACGCCGTGCTCAGCGGCGCCGACCTGACGGTACGCGGACACGCCGCCCACGGCGGCCCGTGGCGTGTCGCCGTGCACCACCCCACCGACACCCGCCGGACACCTGTCGTGCTGGAGATGACGACGGGCGCGGTCGGCACCTCGGGCGTCACCGGCCGGCGCGGGCACGTCATCGACCCGCACACCGGCGAGCCGACCGACCGGCTCGTGGCCGCCACCGTGCTCGGCCCGAACCTCGCAGTCGCCGACGCCTACGCCACCGCCCTGTACGCCGCCGGACCGGCCGGGCTGGCCTGGTTCCGTCACGACACGGACTACCGCCCGCTGTTCGCGCACCACCGGCGCTGAGTCGCCGTCGGCCCGCACGACACCGGCCGGGAGCGCGATCGGCCCCCACGGTCTCGGCAACGACCGTGAGGGCCGGTCAGCGACGAGTGCGCGTGGCTCGCGCAATCGAGGGGTGCGGGCCGAGGGGCCGGGCGCCCGACCGCGCCACCCGAAGACGGGCCGGGGATCGACTCAGCGGAAACCGCATCGGTACGCTAGCGAATCGACGCAACTCGACGCAAGAGTCTCCACAGCGGACGCCGGGTGAATGATGTCGGCAATCAGCGGTGAACGCACGGTGGGGCAGAGGTGACGGGCCGGGCCCGGGATGGCACGCTGTCCGCCGTGAGTTTCGATCTGAGCGTGTGGGCCCTGCCGAACGGGGCGACACCGGAGCAGGTGCGGGCGGCCGTGCAGCAGTGCCGCGAGGGCCGCCACGGCGAGCAGCACCCCGACCCGCGACTCGTCGCCTTCTACCGGGCGATCACGGCGAGCTATCCGGACCGCCCGGCCCGGCCCGGTACGCCGTGGGAGGCGCCGCTGCACACGGCGGCCGACCACATCGAGATGAACCTGAACCCGGCCTGCCCCGATCAGGTCCTGCTGGACGTCGAGCGGCTGGCCGGCGAGCACGACCTGATGCTCTTCGACGCGCAGGACGGCTCGGTCTACCCGCCACCGGCCCGCGTCCGTTCCTGACCCACCGGGACGACGAAGGGCCCGGCCGATCCGGCCGGGCCCCGATGTGTCCTGTCCGGACTACACGTCGCGCAGGTCGGCCGCGCTGGCCGCGACCGCGCCGATCGAGTCGGCGGCGGAGGTGAGCAGGTCGGCGCCGAGCGCCTGGTCGACGGTCAGCGTCATCAGCGTCTCGCCACCGGCCTCGCGGCGGGCCACCTGCATGGCCGCGATGTTGACGCCGGCCTCGCCGAGCAGCGTGCCGACGGTGCCGACCACGCCGGGCCGGTCCGCGTAGCGCAGGAAGACCAGGATGCCCTCCGCGCCGATCTCCACGTCGAAACCGTCCACCTCGGTCAGCTTGAACACGTCGCGGGTGCCGGTGTGCGCCACGGTGCCGGAGACGCGGACGGTACGCCCGTCCGGCAGCGCCCCGCGCACGGTCACCAGGTTCGGGTGGTCGACGGTCTCGCCCGGCGTGGCCAGCGTGACCTCGACGCCCCGCTCGGCGGCCAGATGCGGCGCGTTGACGTAGGTGACCTGCTCCTCCACCACGGAGCTGAACAGCCCCTTGGTCGCGGCGAGCTTGAGCACCGACACGTCGTGGGCGGCGATCTCGCCGCGCACCTCGACGGTGACGCTGGCGGCCACCCCGCCGGCCAGGGCGGTGAACGCCCGGCCCAGCCGCTCGGCCAGCGGCAGCAGCGGGCGGACGTCCTCGGCGACCACGCCGCCGGCCTGCACGTT
The DNA here is from genome assembly GCF_001029515.1 of Micromonospora sp. RV43. Taxonomy (NCBI): domain Bacteria; kingdom Bacillati; phylum Actinomycetota; class Actinomycetes; order Micromonosporales; family Micromonosporaceae; genus Micromonospora; species Micromonospora sp. RV43. The sequence goes on from NZ_LEKG01000037.1 coordinate 20,298, forward strand.
CACCGCGTCCGGGACGAACTCGCCCTGGAGCGCGAGCTTGACGCTCTTGGCCACCGCGAGACCGGCCTTGTCCTGCGCCTCGTTGGTGGAGGCGCCCAGGTGTGGGGTGGCCACCACGTTGTCGAAGGCGAACAGCGGCGAGGAGGTGCACGGCTCCTTGGCGTACACGTCGACACCGGCGCCGGCGACCCGGCCCTCCGCGATCGCGTCGGCGAGCGCCTGCTCGTCGACCAGGCCGCCGCGGGCGGCGTTGACGATCCGGACGCCCGGCTTGACGATCGCCAGTTCCTTCTCGCCGATCAGACCGACCGTCTCCGGCGTCTTGGGCAGGTGGATCGAGATGAAGTCGCTCTCCCGCAGCAGCTCCTCCAGCCCGACCAGGCGGACGCCGAGCTGCGCGGCGCGGGCCGGCTGGATGTACGGGTCGTACGCGATCAGCCGGGTGCCGAACGCGGCGATGCGAGACGCGAAGAGCACGCCGATGCGGCCGAGGCCGACCACGCCCACGGTCTTGCCCTGGATCTCGACGCCGGTGTACTTGGACCGCTTCCACTCCCCCGCCTTGAGCGCGGCACTGGCGCTGGCGGTGTTGCGGGCGACCGCGAGCAGCAGCGCGACGGCCTGCTCGGCGGCGGAGACGATGTTCGAGGTGGGCGCGTTGACGACCATGACGCCCCGGGCGGTGGCGGCCGGCACCTCGACGTTGTCCAGGCCGACGCCGGCCCGGGCGACCACCTTCAGCCGCGGCGCGGCGGCGATCGCCTCGGCGTCGATCTGGGTGGCGCTGCGTACGATCACCGCGTCGGCCTCGGAGAGGGCGGAGAGCAGAGCGGGGCGGTCGGTGCCGTCCACGTGGCGCACGTCGAAGTCGTGCGCGAGCACCTCGATGGCGGCGGGGGCGAGTTCTTCGGCGATCAGTACGACAGGATTCATCGGTCCTCGTAGACGCTCGGTAATGGTTCGGCCTGGGGCGCCGGGACGCCGCGCTGCGCCCTGCGCCGATCCGTGCCACGGCCGTCGGGTGCGCTCGGGCACCACACCAAGGAATGGTAGGTGCCTGCCCGCTCTCCGGGTCGCGGACTACGGGGTGAGCGCCCTCACACAGGTCCGTCGCACGCCTGTCATCCCCCGTTCACCCGGGGGCGGTGCGGGACGAGGCGTTACTCACCGTGTCCCAGCACGTGAACGAACGGCGGCCCGCGGCCGGACGCCGGGGAGAGCGTCGGGCCGCGGGCCGCACGAGGGAGAAGCTCAGGCGGTCTCGGTGATCGGCCGGTCGACCCAGCTCATCATGGCGCGCAGCTTCTGCCCGGTCTCCTCGATCGGGTGCGCCGCGCCCTCGGCCCGCCACTTGGCGAAGTTCGGCCGGCCGGCCTCGTCCTCGGCCACCCACTCGCGGGCGAACTCGCCGGACTGGATCTCACCGAGGATCTTGCGCATCTCGTCCTTGACCCGCGAGTCGATGACGCGCGGGCCACGGGACAGGTCGCCGTACTCGGCGGTGTCGGAGATGCTGTAGCGCATCCGGGCGATGCCGCCCTCGTACATCAGGTCGACGATCAGCTTCAGCTCGTGCAGGCACTCGAAGTAGGCCACCTCGGGCGCGTAGCCGGCCTCGGTGAGCACCTCGAAACCGGTCTGCACCAGCGCCGCCGCGCCACCGCACAGCACCGCCTGCTCGCCGAACAGGTCGGTCTCGGTCTCCTCGGTGAACGTGGTCCGGATCGCGCCGGCCCGGGTGCCGCCGATCGCCTTGGCGTACGCCAGGGCCAGGCCGAACGCGTTGCCGCTGGCGTCCTGCTCGACCGCGACCAGGCAGGGCACGCCCTTGCCGTCGACGTACTGGCGGCGGACCAGGTGACCGGGGCCCTTCGGGGCGACCATCGCCACGTCCACGTCGGCCGGGGGCTTGATCAGGCCGTACCGGATGTTGAAGCCGTGGCCGAAGAACAGCGCCTTGCCCGCGGCCAGATTCGGCGCGATGGCGTCGGCGTAGAGACCACGCTGGGCGGTGTCCGGCGCCAGGATCATGATCACGTCGGCCTCGGCCGCCGCCTCGGCGGGCGTGAGCACCCGCAGGCCCTGCTCCTCGGCCTTCGGCCGGCTCTTCGAGCCGGCGGGCAGGCCGATCACCACGTCGACGCCGGAGTCGCGCAGCGACAGCGCGTGCGCGTGGCCCTGGCTGCCGTACCCGATCACGGCGACCTTGCGGCCCTGGATCAGGCCCAGGTCGGCGTCGTCGTCGTAGAACACCTCAACGCTCATTGACTTCCCTTTCGTACGGCGGTGCCCGTCGGCCCGTCGAAAAACTTGTGGGTACGGATCAGGCGGCGCGCAGGGCCGGGCCGGCGGTGATGGCCCGCGAACCCCGCCCGATCGCCACGGTGCCGGACTGGACCATCTCCTTGATGCCGAACGGCTCCAGGTCGCGCAGCAGCGCGTCGAGCTTGTCCGGCGTGCCGGTGGCCTCGATGGTCAGCGTGTCCGGCGCGACGTCGACCACCCGGGCGCGGAACAGGCCGACCGTCTCCAGCACCTGGGCGCGGGCCGCGCGGTCCGCGCGGACCTTGACCAGCAGCAGCTCCCGCGCCACCGACACCTGCGGATCCAGCTCCACGATCTTGAGTACGTTGACCAGCTTGTTGAGCTGCTTGGTCACCTGCTCCAGCGGCGAGGACTCGGCGTTGACCACGATGGTGATGCGCGAGACGTCCGGGTTCTCGGTCTCGCCCACGGCGAGGCTGTCGATGTTGAACCCGCGCCGGGAGAACAGCCCGGAGACCCGGGCCAGGACACCCGGCTTGTTCTCCACCAGCACGGACAGCGTGTGCATAGTCATAGCTGTGCCTTCCTCGTCATGCCCTCATGGCCCTCGCTGCGCTCGGTGCATTCGGTCATGACCGGCACCTTCCTCGTCATGCCCTCATGGCCCTCGCTGCGCTCGGTGCATTCGGTCATGACTACAACTCGTCCTCGTCGAACGCGGGGCGCACACCCCTGGCGAACATGATCTCGTCGTTGCTGGTGCCGGCGGCGACCATCGGCCAGACCATCGCGTCCTTGCCGACCACGAAGTCGATGACCACCGGCGCGTCGTTGATCGCCATGGCCGCCTCGATGGTCTTGTCCACGTCGGCGGCGTTCTCGCAGCGCAGCCCGACGCAGCCGAGCGCCTCGGCGAGCTTGACGAAGTCCGGGATGCGGTGCTTGTGCGTGCCCAGCTCGGTGTTGGAGTAGCGCTCCCCGTAGAACAGGGTCTGCCACTGCCGCACCATGCCGAGGTTGCCGTTGTTGATCACGGCGACCTTGATCGGGATGCCCTCCAGCGCGCAGGTGGCCAGCTCCTGGTTGGTCATCTGGAAGCAGCCGTCACCGTCGACCGCCCACACAGTGGTGTCCGGCTTGCCGACCTTCGCGCCCATCGCAGCCGGGACGGCGTAGCCCATGGTGCCCAGGCCGCCGGAGTTGAGCCAGGTGTGCGGCTTCTCGTACGAGATGAACTGGCTGGCCCACATCTGGTGCTGGCCGACGCCCGCCACGTAGACCGCGTCCGGGCCGGCGATCTCGCCCAGCCGCTTGATCACGTACTGCGGGGAGAGCGTGCCGTCGGCCGGCTCCTCGAAGCCCAGCGGGTACCGCTCGCGCAGGTCGTCGAGCTGGGCCCACCAGTCGGTCAGGTCGGCCGGCGGGTGCGCGGCCTGCTCGGCGGTGACGGCGGCGATCAGCTCGTCGATCACGTGCCGCGCGTCACCCACGATCGGGACGTCGGCGTGCCGGTTCTTGCCGATCTCGGCCGGGTCGATGTCGGCGTGCACCACAGTCGCGTCCGGCGCGAACGAGTCCAGCTTGCCGGTCACCCGGTCGTCGAAGCGGGCGCCCAGCGCCACGATCAGGTCGGCCTTCTGGAGGCCGTAGACCGCGGCGACGGTGCCGTGCATGCCGGGCATGCCCAGGTGCTGGCGGTGCGAGTCGGGGAACGCGCCCAGCGCCATCAGCGTGGTGACCACCGGGATGCCGGTCTGCTCGGCCAGCTTGCGCAGCCCCTCGGTGGCGCCGGCCTTGAGCACGCCGCCGCCGACGTAGAGGACCGGGCGGCGGGCGGCGGTCATCAGCCGGGCCGCCTCGCGGATCTGCTTGCCGTGCGGGTGCAGCGTCGGCCGGTAGCCGGGCAGGTCGAGCGTGGGCGGCCAGGAGAACGTCGCCGGCGCCTGGAGCACGTCCTTCGGGATGTCGACGAGCACCGGGCCGGGCCGGCCGGTCGCGGCCAGGTGGAACGCCTCGGCCAGCACGCGGGGGATCTCGTCGGCGGTCTGCACCAGGAAGTTGTGCTTGGTGATGGGCAGCGTGATGCCCTGGATGTCCGCCTCCTGGAAGGCGTCGGTGCCGATCGACGGCCGGGCCACCTGCCCGGTGATCGCCACCATCGGGACCGAGTCCATGTACGCGTCCGCGATCGGCGTCACCAGGTTCGTCGCGCCCGGGCCGGAGGTGGCGATGCAGACGCCGACCCGGCCGGTGGCCTGCGCGTAGCCGGTGGCCGCGTGCCCGGCGCCCTGCTCGTGGCGGACCAGGATGTGCCGGACCGTGGAGTCGTAGAGCGGGTCGTAGGCGGGCAGGATCGCGCCGCCCGGAATGCCGAAGACCACGTCGACGCCGAGCGCCTCCAGCGACCGCACGAGCGAACCGGCGCCCGAGACCTCCGCGGTGGCGGGCTCCCGTACGGGCGTCTCGGTGGTGGCGGCCGCCGGGACGGTACGGCCGGGGCGGGCGGCGGGGTCGGAGTCACCGGCCGCGCCGGTGCCGGAGCGGGCACGGCGGGCGGAGTGGGCGAGGGTCTCTGGCGTGGGTCTCGTCATGGCGGTTCAAGCCTTCGGAAGTGAGTGGGTGACGCGCTTCTCAGGATGGGACGGGGAGGTCCCGGCGATGGTCCGACGGCAACAAAAAAGCCCACGTGCAGGATGCACGGGGCCAGCGCACTCTCGGTGGGAGAGTGCGCTCAGGTAAGTACTCGCGGCGACCGGTTCGACGACATGCGGCTAAGCCTGACGCATCTCACGCGATGAGTCAACTGATCCCACATTTTGGTTCACGGACGTGGGCGTGTCGGTCGCCGCGACCCCCTCCGCGCCCGGCGCCACCTGCGAAGATCCCTCCATCGAGGGACGCGGGGCGGGCGGGTTGTTGCGCAGCCGGGGCAGCAGCGGCGACGGGGCGCGCGCCGGCGCGGGCGGCGGCACCGGCGGCATCGCGGTGTGCCGGTTGCCGGGCGCCGTGGCCGCCTCCAGCATCGCCTCCAGGTGCTCGGCCGGTACGCCCCAGCCGAACAGCGCGCCCTGGCCGAACCGGCACCCGGCGGCCACCACCGCGGCCAGCTCGGTCGGGTTGGTGACGCCCTCGGCGATCACCTCCAGCCCCAGCTGGTGCCCCAGGCGCATGACGATGTCGACCATCGGGGCGAACGCCGGACCGTCCCGCCCGACCGGCCGGACCGGCTCATGCTCGGCGACCAGACTGTGGTCGATCTTCAGGATGTCGATCGGCAGCCGCCGGAGCTGGCCGAGCGACGAGTAACCGGCGCCGAAGTCGTCGAGTGCGATCCGGACGCCGGTCAGCCGCAGCGCGGTGAGCCGCCGGATCAGCTCGTCCAGGTCGGTGGCGACCGCGTGCTCGGTCACCTCCAGCACCAGCCGCTGCGGCGGCACGTGGTGCGCGCGCAGCGCGTCGGCGACCTGGACCACGTACTCGGGGGCGTGCAGCTCGCGCGGCGACACGTTCACCGACACCCAGACGTCGTGCCCGTCGGCCAGCCAGCGGGAGAGCTGGTAGCAGGCCTGGTGCAGCACCCACGCGCCGAGCTTGGCGATCATCCCGCACTCCTCGGCGAGCGGGATGAACTCGTCCGGCCGGACGTTGCCCAGCTCCGGGTGCCGCCAGCGCAGCAGCGCCTCCGCGCCGACCGGCCGCACCGACGGCAGCGAGGCCACCGGCTGGAAGACCAGCCGCAGCTCGTCGCGCTCGATCGCGCCGCGCAGCTCGTGCTCCATCCGGGTACGCCGGCTCAGCAACTGGTCGTAGGTGGCGTCGTAGCGCTCGATCCGGTTCTTGCCCCGCTGCTTGGCGTAGCGCAGCGCCAGGTCGGCGTTGCGCAGCAGCAGCTCGACGTCCTGCTCACCGTGCCCGGCGGCCACGCCGATGCTCACCGACAGGAAGACCGGCCCGTCCCCCTGCTCGTACGGGCGGCCGAGCACCCCGAGCAGGCGGTCCGCGACCGGGCCGGGGTCGGCCGACCCGTGCATCAGCACCGCGAACTCGTCACCACCGAGCCGGGCGGCCAGGTCGCCCGGGCGCAGGTTGCCCCGCAGCCGTCGCCCCACCTCGATCAGCACCGCGTCGCCGACGTCGTGCCCGCGCATGTCGTTGACGTTCTTGAAGCCGTCGAGGTCGAGCCCGAGCAGCACGCACGGCACGCCCGCCTCGGCACTGCGGTGCAGGGCACGCAGCAGCCCGCGCCGGTTCGCCAGCCCGGTCAGCGGGTCGGTGTGCGCCAGCTCGCGGAAGTGCGCCTCCCGCTCGGCCAGCCGGATGGCGTAACCGCGGACGTCGTTGAGGGCGAGGTACTGCCGGGTCACCAGGGCGAACCCCTCGACCGTGCCGGCCACGATGGCGTACCCGTCGAACCCGCCGCCCTGCACCAGGTGGTAGATCGCGGAGGCGGCCATGGCGAACATCGGCACGAAGGCGTACTCGCCGTCGCGGCGGATGAAGTCGACGTCGAGCTGCGTCAGATCGGCCCGGCGCCCGGCCACGGCGGTGGCCAGCAGACCGGCGGCGGTCAGCACCGCGCCGGTGAGCACCATGCCCGGGCCGGCCTGGCAGAGCCCGGCGGACACGGCCAGCCCGCCCGCCGTCACCGCTATCGCGCCGGCGGCGAGCAGCGTGAGCCATCCGCGCGGCGGCGCGACCCGCAGCACGACGATCACTGTGAGCCCCGTGGTGAGCGCCGCGCTCACGGTGGCCAGCACGATCGGCAGGCAGGCGACGGGTGTGGCGTCGCCGAGCAGCCGGGTCGGCTCGCTGAACGCCACCCAGCCGACGAACCAGAGCGCGCTGCCCATGATCAGGCCGTCGAGCAGCAGCCGGGCGGTGGCGGCCCGGGTCGCGGCCGCGCCGGGCAGCCGCAGGACGGCGGCGCCGAGGCCGAGCGCGGCGAGCGTCGTACCGGCGGCGACGAGGACCGCCCACCCGGTCCGCTGGCCCTGCCGGTGCGCCCAGTGGTCACCGGCGGCCAGCAGACCGCCGAGGCCGACCAGGAGGCTGAACAGGGCGGCGCAGGCGGCGACCGCGAGCAGCAGGTGAGCCGGCCGGCGGGGGCCGGTGCGGCGCCGCACCGACGCAACGAGCAGCACGGCGGCACCGGCCGCGGCGATCCCGCTCAACACCGCGACGGTGACCATCCCCGGGGACGACTGCACGCGTCAACTCTGCCGGATGAGCGCCTCCCGTGGGGGACCGGGTGTGCAACTGTTGGGACACAGGGTGCGCGCGGCGGAGTCGCCGCGCGGATGGTGTCAGACTGGTTGTCATGCCTGAGCTGCGGTCGAGGACCTCCACCCATGGTCGGACGATGGCCGGCGCCCGGGCCCTCTGGCGGGCCACCGGGATGACCGACGACGACTTCGGCAAGCCGATCGTCGCCATCGCGAACAGTTTCACCCAGTTCGTACCCGGTCACGTCCACCTCAAGGACCTCGGTGGCCTGGTCGCCGACGCGGTGGCCGAGGCCGGCGGCGTCGGCCGGGAGTTCAACACGATCGCCGTGGACGACGGCATCGCCATGGGCCACGGCGGCATGCTCTACTCGCTGCCCAGCCGGGAGCTGATCGCCGACGCGGTGGAGTACATGGTCAACGCGCACTGCGCGGACGCCCTGGTCTGCATCTCCAACTGCGACAAGATCACCCCGGGCATGCTGCTGGCCGCGCTGCGGCTCAACATCCCGACCGTCTTCGTCTCCGGCGGCCCGATGGAGGCCGGCAAGACGGTGGCGATCGAGGGCGTGGTGCACTCCAAGATCGACCTGATCGACGCCATGATCGCCTCCTCGAACGAGGCGGTAACCGACGACCAGCTCGGCGAGATCGAGCGCTCCGCGTGCCCGACCTGCGGCTCCTGCTCCGGCATGTTCACCGCCAACTCGATGAACTGCCTCACCGAGGCGATCGGCCTGGCCCTGCCGGGCAACGGGTCGACGCTCGCCACCCACGCCGCGCGGCGGTCGCTGTTCGTCGAGGCCGGGCGCACCGTCGTCGAGATCGCCAAGCAGTGGTACGAGAACGACGACGCCTCGGTGCTGCCGCGCTCGATCGCCGGCCGGGAGGCGTTCGAGAACGCGATCGCCCTCGACGTGGCGATGGGCGGCTCCACGAACACCGTGCTGCACCTGCTCGCCGCCGCCCGCGAGGCGGAGCTGGACTTCGGCGTGGCCGACATCGACGCGATCTCCCGCCGGGTGCCGTGCCTGGCCAAGGTCGCCCCGAACTCCCCGAACTACCACATGGAGGACGTGCACCGCGCCGGCGGCATCCCGGCCATCCTCGGTGAGCTGGACCGCGCCGGGCTGCTGCACCGCGACGTGCGGTCGGTGCACTCCCCCAGCCTCGACAAGTGGCTGGCCGACTGGGACGTGCGCGGCGGCACGGCCCGGCCGGAGGCGGTCGAGCTGTTCCACGCCGCGCCGGGCGGAGTGCGCACCACCGAGCCGTTCTCCACCACCAACCGCTGGTCGTCGCTGGACACCGACGCGGCCGGCGGCTGCATCAGGGACCGGGAGAACGCGTACAGCGCGGACGGCGGCCTGGCCATCCTGCACGGCAACCTCGCGCCGGCCGGCTGCGTGGTGAAGACCGCCGGTGTGCCCGAGGAGTGCCTGACGTTCCGCGGCCCGGCCAAGGTCTACGAGTCGCAGGACGACGCGGTGACCGCGATCCTCGCCAAGGAGATCGTCGCCGGGGACGTGGTGGTGATCCGCTACGAGGGCCCGAAGGGTGGCCCCGGCATGCAGGAGATGCTCTACCCCACCTCGTTCCTCAAGGGCCGTGGGCTGGGCCGCTCCTGCGCGCTGCTGACCGACGGCCGGTTCTCCGGCGGCACCTCCGGTCTGTCCATCGGGCACGTCTCCCCGGAGGCGGCCTCGGGCGGGCTGATCGCGCTGGTCCGCGACGGCGACGAGATCGTCATCGACATCCCGGGCCGGTCGATCGAGCTGAACGTGCCCGGCGACGAGCTGGAGGCGCGGCGGGTGGCCGAGGAGAAGCGGGACCGTCCGTACACCCCGGTCGACAGGCAGCGTCCGGTGTCGGCGGCGCTGCGCGCGTACGCGTCGATGGCGACCTCGGCCAGCGACGGCGCCTACCGTCGCGTCCCGGAGTGACGTAAGGAAGGGCCCCTTCTTAACGCCTCCGGTAGAGGAGGGGGCCCTTCTTAACGCCCGCGCGCCGGTAACCTCCGGCGGCGTGGAGACGACGGTGAGCTACGCGCGACTGGTCCGGCCGGCGATCGACCGGGTGTACGTGGGCGCCCGGTGGGGAGCCCGTGCCCGGATGGAGGCGTTCTACGCCGAGCGCGGCTGCACACTCGGCGCGGAGAACAGCTTCTTCTCCGGCGTGCTGGCCCGGCCGATGCCCGCCGAGGCGCTGGCCGACGGCCTGATCTACACCTCCGGAAGCATGAACGAGGAGCTGGAGCAGGGCGTCGTGGTCCGGGACGCCGACGGCGCCTGGCACCTCACCGACCTCGGCCGCGAGCTCACGCTGTTCGCCCAGCGGGCCACCGGTGAGGCAGCCGAAAAACTGTGGTCGATGCTGCCCGGTGTGCTGCCCGGTCTGCGCATCGTGCCCCGCCTCGCCGACCTGGTCGGCCGGGTGCTGACGCACGCGCAGGCCACCGGCGGGCCGGTGTTCCGGGCGATGTCCCCGCCGTACGAGCCGGAGGGTGCCTCCCCGGCGCTGCTGCTGGTCACCCGGCTGGGCTCGCTGCGCCACCACCGCGCCGACGCGCACCGGGCCGCGTGGCGGGCCGCCGGGCTGACCGCCGAGGGGATCCGGGCGCTGCCGGACGGCCCGGAGCGCGCGGCGATCGAGGCGGACACCGACCGCCGCGACGAGCCGGCGTACGCGGTGCTCACCGAGGCCGAGCGGTGGGAACTGCTGGCCGGCCTCGCCGCCCTCCCCAGCTGACGGCCCGCGGCCTGCGCCGCCATCGGGTGGAACGTCATGGGTGTCTCCGGACCCGTTTGACACCCATGACGTTCCACTCACTGCTGGGTGGGGTCCTCCTCGGCCGGTGCGGTGCCGTCGATGGGCAGGCCGAACTCCGCCGGTGAGTTCTCGTCGGTGCCGTCCAGGTCCGCGTGCGGGTCCTCCGGGGTGACGTCGTCGGGGTCGGCGCCTCCGGCGTGCAGCTCGGACAGTTCAACCGGATCAGTCATGCCGTCCTGGTACCCGCCGGGCGCCGCCCGAACCCGCCCGTCCGTCAGGGCTGGACGAAACGCTCCCCCCGCTACGGGCGGAACGGCGGGGTCACTCGCCGGGGCGGTCCGAGGAACCAGAGCCGCCGGGCGTTCCCTCGGTGTCGAACTCGGGGCTGTCCTGGGAGGAGATCGCGGTGGAGACGAGGCTGGAAGCGACCGGCTGAACGGGGATCACGTCCTCCGACGTACGCAACCGGGGCGGCGCGGGCATCCACGGCTTGAGGTTCTGGATGATCTGCTCGTAGAAGTCGTCGACGGCGTGCAGCACGGAGTCGATAAAGGCGCCCCGACCACCGCCACGCTTGGTTCCCGCAGCCGTGCTCTGGGCGATACGGAATGCTCGCAGCTCGCGCGAGGGGTCGGTGATGAGCGTCGTGGGCTCGGCGCGTACCTGGCGGAGGAGATCGGTGGCGCCACCTCCTCGGGCGTGCATGGCGAATGCCTCGATCCGGACCGTGTCCGGCGCGTCCTTCAGTTGACGGACCAGCCAGTTCACCCGGGTGGTCGGCCGGCCCGACCGGGGAGCGTCGACATCGACGTGGCAGACGATCTGCCCGGCCCGCAGATCGGCCGTCACGTGCAGGTGCCCGACCGCGCCCGGAATCCGGATGCTGCCGCTCAGGGTGCCGGCGCTGGCGAGTTGGTTGGCGAGCGACTGGGTGCGCGCCGCCGGATCGGCGAGGTCGCGGCGGCTCAGCGCGGGAGTCACGTCGGTGCCCAACTGTCGGCCGAGCCGGAGGCACGCGTAACGGATCAAGGCGTCGAAGCGCCCGGCGACCTGCGCCGCGGCACTGTCGCCGGCCCGCAATGTCCCGGCCGACACCCCGTCCCGCACCTGCACCCAGGCCGGCCCCATGTCGCTGAACTCGAGAGCGCCCGAACGCGGGTGTTCGAGGTATCGGATCAGCTCGCCCAGAACCCATGCCTGATCCGGGTCTGCGACGCCGCGGTATTCCTTCTGGATCACGGCCTGGGTCAGGATCTCCGTCCAGGGCAGGTGATACAGGGCGACCTTGCGCAGTTTCCGGCGATCGACTGTCGTCGGATGCTGACCCGGAACGGGAGCGATCTCGTTCGAGATCGTGATGAGGGCATCGAATCCCTGCTCCCGCGCGATGTCCAGGTAGGCCTCCAACTGCTCGGATCGCAGCGGGTTACTGCCGGTCTTCACCTCCACGAGCGCGGTCCACTGGCGTTGCCCCCTCGTGACGCGGATGAGGCCGTCCGGAAAGAGTTGCTGGTTTCCGATTTTGAACGGAACCTCGATGAAGGTCTGCACGACTCCGGCCGGCGCGCCGAAGGACTGGGTCAGGACACGCCCGAACTCCCGGACCGCGCTCATCACCGCCAGCAGGGCGGAGGTCGCCCGGCGTTCCTGCTCCTCGGCGCCGTTGATACCCGAAGTAGGAATCAGACGTGCCGCGAGCCAGGTTTCCTCAGACATAAGTGACTCCTCGTGAATGCGGTGGTACGAGAAGTTACTCGCGAGCCCGGTCGAAAAGCGGCGCGACCATTGGCGCGTACGAACGAAAAGAGTTGGCCGGTCGGATGTCGAGCGATCCATCCCGGCCGAAAGCGAATGCCGGACGGATACGCGGTCTCATCAGTTCGGCTTTCGTCGGCTTCTCAGTCCGATACCTGACTGCGAATGGCACGGGCCGGGTCAAGGGCTCGGGCGGTGTCGCTCCAGGCCGTCGAAGAGCAGGTCGAGGGTGAACTCGAACTCGGTCTGAGAATCGCACCACCCGAGCGTCGGATCTGCCACGTCGTGCGTCTCGGCGGCGACCATCGCGGCCAGGTGCGGCAACCGCTCGGCCAGCGCCACCATCTCGGCCTCCGCCGCGTCGGCCTCCCCGCCCGCGTCCGGCCGGAACACCTCCTGCGCGAAGCCGAGCGCCAGGCTGCCGAAGGCGTGCAGCGCCCGGTGGGCGATCCGGTACGAGAAGCCGCCCTCGACGAGCGTGGCGAGGATGCCGTCGTAGTAGGCGTACACCCCGGCGGGGACGGTCGGGCGGGAGCTGAGCAGCGCCGGGGCCCACGGGTGCCGCAGCATGACCGCACGCGCGGCGAGGAAGCGCAGCCGCAGCCGGGTACGCCAGTCACCGCCGGGCGCGTCGGCCTCGGCCCGTTCGGCGGCTGCGGTGATCTCGGCGGCGACGGCGTCCACGAGGCCGTCGAGCAGTCCGGCCTTGCCGGGCAGGTGGTGGTAGAGCGACATGGCCTCGACGCCGAGTTCGGCGGCGAGCCGGCGCATCGTGAGCGCCGCCATCCCCTCGGCGTCGACCAGGGCGATCGCGCTGGCCAGGGCCCGCTCGCGGCTGAGCGGCTCCCGAGGCTTCCTCGCTCCCATGCGGCTTCCCATCTCCCTTGACCTTACAACGTATGGTTGGCCTTACGACGTAAGGCGACCCCCGCCGCGGCACGTCGATCACCCCCGAAGGAGCCGCCATGCACCAGCTGATCCGTACCGCCCGGGTGACCGGGCTGTTCTACCTCGGGCTCGCCGTCACCGGCGCCCTGGGGTTCCTCACCGTCCGTCGCATGCTCTTCGACGCCGACGACGCGGGCACGACGCTCGCCAACCTGGTGGCCCACGAGCCGCTGGCCCGCCTCGGCATCGCCCTCGAACTACTGGTCGTCCTCACCCAGACGCTCACCGCGGTCTGGTTCCACCGCCTGTTCCGTACTGTCGACGGCACCGCCGCGGGCAGCATCGCCGCCTTCGGGCTCGTCAACGCCGTCGCGATCCTCGGCAGCGCCGCCGTCCTCGCGACGGCCTTGCAGGTCGCGACCGGCGGGCCGGGCGACGCCGGCACCGTCCAGCTGCTCTACCTGGTCAGCGGGAACCTGTGGGAGGTGGGCGGGCTCTTCTTCGGCCTCTGGCTGGTGCCGATGGGCTGGTGCGTGCTCCGGTCGGGCTGGCTGCCCCGGCCGCTGGGCTGGGTCCTCGTCGCCGGTGGTGTCGGCTACGTGCTCATGACGTTCGTCGCGTACCTCGCCCCCGGCGCCGGCGCCGCCGGCGACCTGCTGGTGATCCCCGCCACTGTGGGCGAGGTCTGGATCCTCGGCTACCTGATCATCTTCGGCGTGCGCAGGCGGGCACTCGAAGGGACCGAAGCCTAGGCCGGGCTCGCGGCGAGGGCGACACCCCGGGCGTACCGGATGGCGGCCGGGGTGTCCGCGAACACCAGGCCCTCGCGGCGCAGCTCGTCGGCGACGCCGAGCGTGCTGAGCACCTGGTCGTGGCCCGGGGTGATGCCGGAGAGCAGCACCGTGATCCCCCGGCCGCGCAGCCGGGCGATGGCGTCGCCGAGCACCTGGGCACCGGTCGCATCGATGGTGGAGACGCGGGACATGCGCAGGATCACCACCCGCACGTCGGCCACCTCGGCCAGTTCCAGCAGGAACGTGTGCGCGGCGGCGAAGAACAGCGGCCCGTCCAGCCGGTACGCCACGATGTGCTCGGCGAGCAGCGCGTGTTCCTCGTCGCTGTGCTCGCCGGTGTCCAGCGGCACCTGTTCCAGCTTGGCGCTGCGGGCCACCGCGCGCAGCGCCAGGACGACCGCGACCGCGAGCCCGACGACCACTGCTGTCACCAGGTCCCAGATCACCGTGACGGCGAACGTCAGCACCAGCACCACCGCGTCGGCGCGGGTGGCCCGCATCAGCGCGAGCAGGGAGGCCGCCTCCACCATCCGTACCGTGGTGGCGAGCAGCACCCCGGCCAGGGCGGCCAGCGGGATACGGCCGACCAGCGGGGCGGCGGCGAGCACGATCGCGGCGAGGGCCACCGCGTGGGTGAGCGCCGCGAGCTTGGAGGACGCCCCGGCGCGGACGTTCACCGCCGTACGGGCGATGGCGGCGGTCGCCGGGATGCCGCCGAAGACCGGGGAGGCGAGGTTGGCCAGGCCCTGGCCGAACAGTTCCCGGTCCGGGTCGTGCCGCTCGCCGACCGTCATGCCGTCCGCCACAGTGGCGGAGAGCAGGCTCTCCAGGGCGGCGAGCGCGGCCACGGCGAGGGCGCTCGGCAGCAGTACGCCCAGCGCGTCGAGGTCCACGAAGTCCAGCGACGGCGCGGGCAACCCTTGCGGCAGCTCGCCGATCCGGGCCAGGTCGATCGGGGCCAGCTCGGCGAGCAGCGTCGCGGCGGCCACCCCGACCAGGGAGAACGGCACGGCGGGCCGCCATCGGCCGCCGAGCAGCATCAGTGCCGCCACGCCGAGCGCCACAGCGATCGCGGCGGGCCGGGGGTGCGCGGCGAACCGGGCGACCGCGTCGGCGGCCACCGCCCACACCTTCTCGCCGTGCGCGGCGGTGACGCCGAGCGCGGCCGGCACCTGTTGCAGCGCGATGACCACGGCGATGCCGGCGGTGAAGCCCTCGATCACCGGGGCCGGCAGGTAGCGGACGTACCGGCCGAGGCGGGCCACTGCGAGCGCGATCAGGATCAGCCCGGCCAGCGCGCCGACCATCAGCACGCCACCGGCGCCGAACTGCTGCACCACGGGCACCAGCACGACCGTCATGGCCCCGGTGGGACCGGAGACCTGGAGGTTGGAGCCGCCGAAGACCGCCGCGACGGCCCCGGCGACGACGGCGGTGACCAGGCCGGCCTGCGCCCCGAGCCCGGAGGTGACGCCGAAGGCGAGCGCCAGGGGCAGCGCC
Organism: Micromonospora sp. RV43; assembly: GCF_001029515.1. Taxonomy (NCBI): domain Bacteria; kingdom Bacillati; phylum Actinomycetota; class Actinomycetes; order Micromonosporales; family Micromonosporaceae; genus Micromonospora; species Micromonospora sp. RV43. The sequence goes on from NZ_LEKG01000037.1 coordinate 35,491, forward strand.
ACCACGGCGACGGTGAGCCCGGCGAGCAGGTCGCGCCGGGGTGAGCGGCGCGCGTTCTGCCAGTCGGCCCGGCCGGGCAGCAGCCCGGCGAACAGCCGGCCCGCCCGGCGTACGGCGTCACCGGCGCGAAGGGCAGCCGCGCTCACCGGTCCGTCCCGGAGGCCCGCAGTTCGTCCAGCAGGGCATCCCGGTCGGTGAGGACCGCGCCGAGGATGCGCCGTCCGGCGGCGAGCAGGTCGGCCACGTCGGGGGTGCTGAGCGCGTACATGACCAGCGGGCCGTCCCGGTACGAGGTGACCATGCCGGCGCGGCGCAGCACGGCGAGCTGCTGGGAGAGGTTCGACGCCTCCACGTCGATGGCGGCGAGCAGGTCGCGGACCGGCTTCGGCCCGTCCTGGAGCAGTTCGAGCACCCGGATGCGCACGGGGTGCCCGAGGGTGCGGAACAGCTCCGCCTTGGCCTGGTACAGCGGCACCGACATGACTCACCTCTCCGACGACTCTGAAGACTTTAGCACTTGCAGAAATCTTCAAATCGATGGAGATGCGGGTATGGCCCCTCAGACGAGGTCGTTGACGCAGCGCAGCACCGGGCGGCGGGTGAGCGCGTCGGCGTCGAGCGGGCCGGGCGCGTGCACGGTGAACGTCGCGCTCTCCCCCGGCAGCAGCGTCACCAGCGCCCGGTCCACCTGCGCGGCCGGATCGAGGCGATCAGGGAACAGCGTCAGGTCGCGCAGCACGGTCCGGGCGGTCACCCGGACCCGCCGGCCGCCGTCGACCGGCTCGACAGTCGCGTCCCACTGCGCCGCCGGCCACCGCACGTCGCGGTCCTCGGCGAAGAACCACAGCGCGCGCTCCGCGGTGTCCCCGGCGTCCGCGACGAGCAGTTCCGCGCGGCCGTCGTCCGGCCGCGTTAGCTCCGCCGGCAGCGCCAGCACCACCGAGGAGTACGCGGGGACGTCGAGGTCGACCGAGGTCTTCGCCCTCGGCTCCCCGGTGAGCGCCAGCCGGGTGACGGTGGCCGGCCCGCTCCACGCCCGATCGGTCTCGTTCACCGCCACCAGCGCCAGCCCGCCGTCGCGCGGCTGCACCGTCAGCAGCCGGTCGGCGTAGGCGCGGCGCAGCGCGTACCAGAGGGGTTTGCGGCGGCCGTCGCCGTCGATCGCCGACCAGGACGTGACCGGCCAGCAGTCGTTCAGCTGCCACACGACGGTGCCGGTGCAGACCGGCCGGTGCGAGCGGAAGTGCTCCACGCCGAGCTGGATGGCGCGGGCCTGGTTGAGCTGGGTGAGGTAGTGCCAGTCGTCGAAGTCGGCGGGCGGCGGCAGGTGGGCGTCGAGCCCGCGCCGGAGCTTGCCGTCCCCGTCCGCCGCCTTCTGGTGGTGTGCCATGCCCGGTGAGTCGTGCGTGAGCGGGTCGTCGGAGAGTGCCCGGCGCAGCGTCGCGTACGCGGGCGGCGCCTGGTAGCCGAACTCGGCCACGAAGCGTGGAACGTAGTCCCGGTAGCGCGTGTAGTCGTCGGTGTTCCACACGTCCCAGATGTGCGTGGTGCCGTGCGCCGGGTCGTTGGGGTGGACGTCCTCGCTGCCGGACCAGGGGCTCCCCGGCCAGTACGGGACGGTCGGGTCCAGCTCCCCGACGATCGCGGGCAGCAGGTCCAGGTAGTAGCCGCGTCCCCAGGTGCGTCCGGCCAGGGGCTCCTGCCAGTCCCAGTCGTGCCAGCCCCAGATGTTCTCGTTGTTGCCGGTCCAGAGCACCAGCGACGGGTGCCCGGCGAGGCGTGTCACCTGCTCCCGCGCCTCCGCCTCGACCTCGGTGCGGAACGGCTCCTCCTCCGGATACGCGGCGCAGGCGAACAGGAAGTCCTGCTGCACCAGCAACCCCGTCTCGTCGGCGAGGTCGTAGAAGTCGTCCGACTCGTACCGGCCGCCGCCCCAGACGCGCAGCAGGTTGACGTTCGCGCCGGCCGCCTGGCCGAACCGCTCCGCGAGGCGCTCCCGGGTGACCCGGTTGGGGAACGCGTCGTCGGGGATCCAGTTGACGCCCTTGACGAACACCGGCACGTCATTGACGTGCAGCGTGAACGGGGTGCCGTGGGGGTCGGGCGTGGTGTCCAGCCGGACCGAACGGAACCCGATCCGGCGGGCGGCGGCGTCCAGCTCCCGGCCGTCGGCGCCGTGCAGGGTGACGTCGAGGTCGTACCGGGGCTGGTCGCCGTACCCGATCGGCCACCACAGCGCGGGGTCCGCGACGGTGAGCGTCACGACGGCGGTCCGCTCCCCCGCCGGTACGGCGACGTCGGCGGTGACCCCGGCGACGGCGGCGCGGACGGTCAGCGGCTCGTCGCCGGCCCGCTCGACCTGCACGTGCAGCTCGACCCGGCCGACGTCGTCGGCCACCGTGACAATCGGCCGGACCGACGCGAGCCGGGCGGTGGACCAGGCGTGCAGGCCGATGTCGCGCCAGATGCCGGCGGTGACGAGCGTCGGCCCCCAGTCCCAGCCGAAGTTGCATGCGGTCTTGCGGATGAAGTGGAACGGCTCCGGGTACGCGTTGGGCCGGTCACCGAGCCGGTCCCGGTGCGCCTCGGCGTACCGGTACGGGGAGTCGAAGCGTACGGCGAGGGTGTTGCCGTCCGGGCGCAGCAGCGCGCGGACGTCGAAGCGGTACGAGCGGTGCTGGTTCTCGGTGCGGCCGACCTCGACGCCGTTGAGCGTGACGGTGGCGACCGTGTCGAGGCCGGCGCAGACCAGGTCGACCCGCTCGTCGTCACCGGGCTGCCCGGCGAACGTGGTCTCGTAGACCCAGTCGGTGCGGCCGATCCAGGTGAGGCGGTTCTCGTTGTCGTCCAGGTACGGGTCGGGGATGAGGCCGGCCGCGAGCAGGTCGGTGTGGACGCAACCGGGGACCGTCGCCGGCACCGCCGTCCCGGCGATCTCCGGCGGCACCGCCGGCCCGGGCTCGGCCCGTAGCGTCCACCCCTCGTGCAGCAGCGTTCGACGGCTCACGACTTCACCGCGCCTTCCATGATTCCGCGGACGATCTGACGTCCACCGATGAACAGCATGACCAGCAGGGGAACGGTGGCGATGAACGCGCCCGCGAGCACCCGCCGGTAGATCACGTAGTTGCCGCTGGCCAGGTCGGAGACCGCCACCATCGACGTCGGGTAGTCGGTGCCGCTGAGCGTGATCAGCGGCCACTGGAAGTCGTTCCAGGTGGCCACGAACGTGAGCAGGCCGAGCACCGCCAGGGCCGGGCGGATGGCCGGGAGCACGATGGTCGCGTACACCCGCATGGTCGTGGCGCCGTCGACCCGGGCCGACTCGATCAGCTCGTCCGGGACGGTGTTCACGATGAACTGCCGCATGTAGAACACGCCGAACGCGGTGACCAGGCCGGGCGCGATGACGGCGAGCAGCGTGCCGTTCCAGCCGAGCTCGCCCATCACGATGTAGAGCGCGACGATGCCGAGCTGGTTGGGCACGGTGAGGGTGAGCACCACGAACAACATCAGCGCGCGGCTGCCCTTGAAGCGCAGCTTGGCGAAGGCGAAGCCGGCCAGCGAGCAGAAGAACAGCACCGAGGCGGTCACCACCACCGAGACGATGACGCTGTTGACCAGTGATGCGGCGAAGTAGACGTCCTGGAGGGAGAAGACCTCGTCGACGTTGGTGAGGAAGCGGTCGCCGGGGATCACCGCCGGTGGCAGCTTCGCCAGCGCCTCGTCGTCGCTGGTGGCGATGACGAACATCCAGTAGAGCGGGAACGCGGCGAACAGCATGCTCACCGCGAGGAGCAGGTAGGTCCAGAGCCCGGCCGGGGTGTCCTGTGGCGCCCGGGCCACCACGCGTCGCGTCGTCACCGGCGGCCTCCGGAGAGTCGGTTGGTCAGGAGGTAGTTGACGCCTGCGACGACCAGGATGATCAGGAACAGCGCCCAGGACATCGCGGCGGCGTACCCGAGGTTGAGGTCCTTCCAGCCGACCTTGTAGATGAGCTGGGCGATGGTCTGCCACTCGCCGTCCGGCCCGCCGGTCGCGGCCTGGGCGTTCGGGTCGAACAGCATCGGCTCGGTGAACAGCTGCAACCCGCCGATGGTGGACAGGATGACCGTGAACAGGACCACCGGCTGGATCATCGGGACGGTGATCCGCCAGAGCTGCTTCCACGGCCCGGCGCCGTCGATCGCCGCGGCCTCGTAGACGTCGCGCGGGATGGACTGCATGGCGGCCAGATAGAGCAGCGCGTTGTAGCCGATCCACTTCCAATTGACCATGGTGGCGATGGCGATCCAGGCGTGCAGCTTGTCCGCCCGCCAGTCGATCGGGTCGTCCGGGCCGCCGATGCCGAGCAGGCCGAGCGCCCAGTTCGCCATGCCGAAGTCGCGGGAGAAGAAGACGCTGAACACCATCGTCGAGGCCACGATCGGTGTCACGTACGGCAGCAGCACGCCCACCCGCCACCACGTCTGCGCCCGCAGCTTGCGGTTGAGCAGCGACGCGACGAGCAGCGCGAGCAGCAGTTGCGGCACGGTGGAGAGCAGGAAGATGCCGAACGTGTTGTAGAGGGCGTTCCAGAAGTCCTCGTCGGCGAACAGGCGGCTGAAGTTCTCGGCGCCGGCCCAGTACGGCAGCGTCGGGTCGTCCAGCCGGTAGTTGCGCAGCGACACGACCGCGTTGAACAGCAGCGGGAACAGCCCGAACACGAGGAAGAGCAGGAAGAACGGCGCGATCATCAGGTACGGCATGTACCGCATGTCGAAGCGGTACAGCCGGTCGCGCCAGGTCATCCGCCGGTCGCCGGCGCCGGTACGGCCGCGCTTGCGCGCGGGTGGGCGGCCGGGCGGCGCGGGCGCGGCACGGGTGCTGGACATCGGTTCACTCCAGGGCCGGGAGATCGGACGGTGACGGGGCGGACCGGGCCGCCCCGTCACCGCTGACACGTCAGGACTTGGCGGCCTTCTCGGCCTCCTTGACCGCCTCGGACCAGGCGGCGTCGGACTTGAGCGACTTGTTCTCCACCCGCCGGATCACGTTCTCCACCGCCACCCGGGTCGGGCCGTTCTTCCGGCCCAGGTACTGCGGGGTGAGACCCTGCGCCATCTTCGGGAAGATCTGGCCGACCGGGGCGTCGTTGAAGAACGGGTTCTTGAAGTCGGCGATCGCCGGGTCGGTGTAGAGCGCCGGCTGCGACGGCAGGTTGCCGACCTTCTTGAAGATCTCGATCTGCTGCTCCGGCGCGACCAGCCAGGTCAGCAGCTTGTACGCCTCGTCGACGTTCTTGCCCTGCTTCGGCAGCGTCAGGAAGGAGCCACCCCAGTTGCCGCCGCCACCCGGTACCGCGGCGATGTCCCACTTGCCCTCGGTGCCCGGCGCGGTGTCCTTGATGTGGCCGAGCATCCAGGCCGGGCAGGCGAGCACCGCGAACGCGCCGCTGGTGAAGCCCTTGTCCCAGTCGGCCTGGAAGCTGACCAGGTTGGCCGACAGCCCGGCGCCCACGGCCTTGACCGTGTAGTCGAACGCCACCTTCGGGCCCTGCTCCATCCGGAGCTGGTCCTGCTCGTCGTAGAAGCCGACCGGCTGCTGGCCGAGGATCGGGTTGAACAGGTTGGTGCCCGCGTCGATGAACTTCTTCTTCGTCGTGGCGGTGTACTGCTGGCCGACCTCGATGAACTTGTCCCACGTGGGCCAGAGCGCTGACACCTGGTCGCGTTCGGTGGGCAGGCCGGCGGCCTTGAACAGGTCGGTGCGGTAGCACATGGCCAGTCCGCCGACGTCGGTGCCGAGGCCGATCTGCGTCTTGCCGTCGGCCGACAGCGACTGCTTCCACTTCCAGGGCAGGTACTTGCTCTCGTACGAGCCGGCGCCCTTGTCGAGCAGGTTGACGAACTTGTCGGACTGGCTGCGGAACTGGACCATGAAGCCCTCGTCGATCGCCGCGATGTCCGGCGCCCCGTTGCCGGCGACGAGCTTCTTCTGCAGGTCCTCGTGCTGGGCGTTGTACTCGCCCGAGTTGAGCTGGATCTTGACGTTCGGGTGTTCGGCCTCGTACTTGGCCTTCAGATCCTGGAGCCCGAAGTCGCCCCAGAAGTTGATTTTCAGCGTGACCTGACCACCGGCCGAGTCCGAGCCGCCGGTGGTGCTCCTGCCGCTACAGGCGGCGATCATGACCAGGCTGACGGCACCGACGGCGGCCACGCGCGCCAGGTGCGTCCAGGACCGTTTCATGTCATCCTCCGCGCCGAATGGGAACGCTCCCGATATCGAGGAACGTTGACTGAACCGGATAAGTGAGGCCACCGTACGGTTCACCTTCAGGGCTGTCAACGGGCGGTTACCGATGTGCCCGTCCGGTAACCTCGCCGCCGCTCACGACTGCCGTTCACGGCCGTCCAGGGCGGGTGCCGGGCGATCGGCGCTCTAAGCTGAACCGCACAAGCGACGGCCGCCGGAACCCGTCCACCGCCACCCGCCGGTGGCACCCGGGACCGGCGCGGCGTGCAGTAGCGTCACCAGACGCCGGTGACCCGGCGACCGAGAACGCCCGCGAGGGCCGGACACAGTGGAGGAACGCTTCGGTGAAGCGGCCGACCATCGCCGACGTCGCCCGGCGCGCCGGGGTCTCCAAGGGCGCGGTGTCGTACGCGCTCAACGGCCAGCCCGGTGTCTCCGAGGCGACCCGGCAGCGGATCCTCGCCATCGCCGCCGAGATCGGCTTCCGTCCGAGCAGCGCCGCCCGCGCACTGTCCGGCGCCACCGCCAAGGCGGTCGGGCTGGCGCTGTGCCGCCCCGCCCGGATACTCGGCATCGAGCCGTTCTTCATGGAGCTGATCAGCGGCGTCGAGGCCGAACTGTCGGCCCGCTCGTACGCGCTCACGCTCCAGGTGGTCAGCGACCAGGAGGCCGAGATCGCTGTCTACCGGCGGTGGTGGGCCGAACGCCGGGTGGACGGTGTGCTCGTCTGCGACCTGCGCACCGACGACCGGCGGGTGCCGGCACTGGAGGAACTGCAACTGCCGGCGGTGGTGATCGGCGGCCCCGGGCACACCGGCGGCCTGGCGAGCGTCTGGGCCGACGACGCGGCGGCCCTCGTCGAGACGGTGGAGTACCTGGTCGCGCTCGGCCACCGGCGCATCGCCCGGGTCGGCGGGTTGCCCACGCTGCTGCACACCGAGATCCGCACCGAGGCGTTCACCGGCGTGTGCCGGCGGCTCGGGCTGGACGAGGCGACCACCGTCTGGTCCGACTACACCGGTGAGGAGGGCGCGCGCGCAACCCGCCGGCTGCTCAGCTCCGCCGGCCGCCCCACCGCGGTGATCTACGACAACGACGTGATGGCGATCGCCGGGCTCTCGGTGGCCCAGGAGATGGGCCTCACCGTGCCCGGTGACCTGTCCATCGTGGCCTGGGACGACTCGCCGCTCTGCCGGCTGGTGCACCCGCCGCTCACCGCGCTGGGCCGGGACATCCCGGCGTACGGCGCGCACGCCGCCCGGCAGCTCCTTGCCGTGATCGCGGGCGAGCCGGCAGCCGTCGTGCAGGACGAGACGGCGCACCTGACGCCGCGCGGCAGCACCGCCCCACCTCGTACGACGACCCGCTGAACCGGTTCAGCTCATCGGGCGGTGGACGGATACTCCTCGAACCACGCCTCGACCCGCTCGGCGGTCGCCGGCCGGGCCAGCGCGAAGCCCTGGCCGTACCGGCAGCCGGCCCGCCGCGCACCGGCCACCTGCCCCTCCGACTCCAGCTCCTCGACCACCAGCTCCACGCCGAGCCGGTCGGCCAGGTTCGCCACCACGTCGATCAGCGGGCGCTGACCGTCCCCACCCGGGCCGACCAGGTGCGGACCCACCTTGAGCAGGTCGATCGGCAGCCGGCGGAGCTGCGCGAGCGAGGCGTGCTCGGCCCGGAAGTCGTCGAGCGCGATCCGTACACCGATCGACCGCAGGCCGGCCAGCCGGGCCACCACTGTGGACAGCTCCAGTCCCACCACCGGCTCGGCCACCTCCACCACCAGCCGTTCCGGTGCCACGTCGTACGCGGCCAGCGCGGTCGCGGTACGCGCCACGAAGTCCGGCGCGGCCAGCTCGCGCGGCGTCACGTTCACCGCCATCCACAGCTCGCGGCCGCCCTCCGACCACGCGGCGAGCTGGCGGCAGGCCCGGTCCAGCACCCACCGCCCGATCTCGCCGGTCAGGTCCAGGTCGGCCGCCACCGGCAGCAGCTCCGCCGGGAGCACTGTGCCCAGCGCCGGGCTGCGCCAGCGCAGCAACGCCTCCGTACCCACCGGCATCCGGTCGGCGAGCGCCACCACCGGCTGGTAGACTAGGTCCAGCTCACCGCGCGCCACCGCGCCGGGCAGCTCCCGCTCCAGATCCAGGCGGCGGACCAGCTGCTCCTCCAGGTAGGCGTCGTACCACTCGACCCGGTCCCGGCCGAGCTGCACCGCCCGGCGGCGGGCCAGGTCCGCCTGGCGCAGCACGTCCTCCGGATCGCCGCCGCTGGTCTCGGCCAGCCCGACGCTCACCCCGAGCCGGGCGACGCCTCCGGGCCGGGGGTACGGCTCGGCCAGCGCCGCCAGCAGCCGCAGGCCGAGCGCGTACGCGAGCACCGGCCCGAGATCGGTGAGGACGGCGTACTCGGTGTCGCCGAGCCGGGCCACCAGATCGTGCGTCTCGGAGCTTGCCCGCAGCCGACGCGCGGCCTCGCTGAGCACCGGCCCCTCCGGCACTGCGCCACCCACCCCGTGCAGGTCGACGACGAGCAGCCCGCCGCCACTGCGTTCCGCCATCGCCCGGACCAGATCCGCGCGGGTCAGCGGCACGGGCTCCACCGGCCGGGAGTCCGGTCCGAGCCGGCGCCGCAACCACGCCTCGCGGGCCGCGAGCCGTTGCACCCGGCGGCGCTGGTCGGCGGCGGCGAGCAGCTCACCCACCATGATCGGCGGAATGACGGCCAGGCCCAGGGCCATCGCGGCGGTACTGAACTCCCCCGCCGTACCCAGGTGGATCCCGGCGGCCAGCGCGGCGATCCCGGCCGGCGCGGTGAGGCGGGGCCAGGCGGCCGGCGCCGCGTCCCGGCCCGGCCGCTCACCGCCCGAGGTACGCCGGGCGCCTGCGGCCGTGAGCAGCGCCCCGGCCACCAGGGGTGCCGCGACGAGCGGCAGCGCCCGGTCCGGCGCGCCGTAAGCCAGCAGCACCACCAGTAGCGTCAGCCCGCCGAGCGTCAGGGCGGCCCCGGCGTGGCAGCGCGCGGCGCCCGGCCGGCGGCGGCGTTCGGCGACGGCCGCCACCGCGAGCACGGCGAGCACCACCGCGCCGCCCGCCGCCACCATTCCGGCCACGGCCGGGACCGGGCCGCCCGGCAGCAGCATCCAGCCCGCGAAGACCAGGCTGACGCCGAGCGCCAGCACGTCGACGGTACGGCGCACCAGTTCCGGGCCGGACAGCCGCGATCGGCCGGGCAGGCGCAGCAGGGCCGTCACGTGCAGCGCCCCGGTGAGGCACAGCCCGGCCAGCGCGATCGGCAGCCGGTGGGCGGCGTCGCTCAGCGGCAGCACCGCGACGGTGAGCCCGGCGACCAGGACGGCGCTGTCCAGGATGGCGGCGACCCGGCGGGACAGCGCAGCCCGGCGAGCCCGTCGACCGGTCCTCGGGCCGAGCGCCGTCGCGCCGTGCGTCACGGCGAGGTCCGGCGCTTCGCCCGTCGGTTCGGGACGGCCGGTCGGCGCGCGGTGGCCGTTCGGCGCGGGACGGTCGGGCGGCGCGGGACGGTCGGGCGGTGCGGGACGGTCGGGCGGTGTGGCGGCTCCGGCCAGCCAGGCGAGCCGGACGCAGGCGAGGGCGAAGCCTCCGGCGACGGCGAGCGCGGCGGCTGCGGGGCCGGGCAGGGCACCGGCGACGCCGGCGAGGAGGAAGGCCGTGCCGACGAGTGACACGGCGACATCGGGCAGGACTGATCGCCGACGGGGAACGGCGGGAGGGGGGACGGGCACGGCGGTCGCCTTCGTG
>NZ_LEKG01000345.1:0-2249 GCF_001029515.1 Micromonospora sp. RV43
CGCCACGTCCGTCGCCGCTGACGATGATCTTCGGGCGTGTTCCGGTAGCCTTCACCTGACAGGTGCCTTCCGTCCGGGATAGATGAGACCCTCAGCAAGTCCTATCTTCCCAGGCCGGAAGGCATCTCCCTTTCAAGATCCACTATATGGACCCGCCCTTAATGAAGGGCTGAGGCTAAGCGCCGACTTCGCCGCCCTCACCCCTTGACCTCCATAGGAGCATCGGGATGGCAAGGACTGTCGCTGACGGGCTGAATGACTGGCGCGGAGGAGGAGTCCTATTTACACAGCGTCTCGCTCAGGTTCACGAAGGACTAGGTCGGTGGAAGGGGTGTGGCGGGCAAACTCCAACCAGTAGCCGGCAAATTCAGCCGGCGCTAAGACTGTCAAGCGATGCACACCGTCGCCGATCGGCGTCACTTGCACTAGGCGACCGTCACTTTTCGACGTGACACCCACCGGCTGGCTAAAATCGGTTCCCGGTGACAATCGAAGCGCCTCCATTATATTGTGCGCTATGCGCTCTATAGTCGCGCCAAGCAACTCGAACACATCTCCCGATGGATCGAGTCTGTAAGCACACCATTCAGTTACGTCGTCGATTCGCCCCGGAGCCTGAGCCGCTGCAGCAGCCTCAGTCGATCCCTTGTTGGAAATTCCCAGCACATCCTCAAGCGTCCCTTGAGGATGTAACCAGAGGTCCGCATCTCTCCATATGGCCAAAAGCTTCTCCTTTCGGACCAAATGTCCCTCTGCCTCAAGGCTGTCCGCTAACCATCGCCCCCGACTTCTTGGCTCAGCGCCCACTTGAGCCCTATCCGACGCGCGGATGAAGGGTCTTATTATCTCGATGGTCTTAGGTATGTCCGCAGCAAAGTCTTCGATGTAACGCCGCACCACTCCTGGCGACTTGTCGAGCGCCCGCTGGATCTCTGGAGAGAAGCACGCGTCAAGGTCCGCGACCGCCTTGATGTCCAGTCCAATCTTCTGTGAGATTTCATACCATAGAGCTACAGCTCCGCTTCCGCCGCAAGCGATGAAGTCAGTTTGTGCTACCACCTCCTGCGGCTGTGTGCGCTGCAGCGATGCAGTAAGAGCGGCGACGTCGTGTGGTCCCTCAACCAGAACCGGTCTCGGGGAAAATACCAGCTGGCTGATGAGATCGGGATTCTGTTGCAGCGATGCGGTCACCCGATCCGTCTGGACTGGCAAGACGTGATCTGAGATTCGGAGGGGCCGAGAGTTGGGAGCGAAGTACCAGATGGCGGCGAGGTCATCTGCTGATTTCGGTCGCAGAAGACTAGGCTCATGCGTCACTATTATGGCCTGTCGCCCAGTCGTCCGGCACTGCTGCTCCAGCTCGCCGATCCAGATTCTTGCCAAGGAAGGATGAAGATGAAGCTCAGGCTCATCGACAACCAGACAGCGCCAGTCTGATCTATAAACGGCGGTAAGTAGGATAACTAGCTCGCGTAGCCCGTGACCCTCGTCGCGGAGAAGCGAATACTCCATGTCCCCTATTCGAACATAGGGGTCCAGGTATCCGGCATCCTCCCGTAGCTCAATAATCCGTCCCAGTGCTCGGCGAATGAAAGCCGCTACTTTAAGCCATACCTCCGGCTGTTCCCGCAATGCATATAAGTTCTGGGTGGCATAAATTACCCCTGCATAGTCTGCGTGGTTCACGAAGTTGTCGATGTTTTGGCGTTCTTGCCCTCCGAGAGGCACGCCTCTGTAGCCACTTTGTGGCAAAGTGCCCCAACCGTAGTCCGCTGCTTTCATTAGGCCAAGCAGACGGTCGGTTGCCAGTAGTCGTCCACCGTATGCCCGCGTTACGGCGGCAGCAGTCTTCGACTTGCCGGTTCCGTTCCGACCTACGAAGTAGGTAATGGGATGAGTCGCGCCGCCGAAATTGATGTAGACGTCTTCGTTTGGCTTGCTTGGGCCGCCAAAGACTGCCGTTGGCATGAGGCTGATCGTAGGCAAACCATGGGGAGGTGACGTTCCGCCCGGATTTTCCCCGGAAATGATGGGTGGCACAAACCCTCCTGTTCAACCGTTAACGTCGCTGGCGGCTTAGCCGTCCGTACTTCCGATGGGCAGCTTGAGTTGACACGCCTAACCTCAGCCCTTCATTAAGGGCGGGTCCATATAGTGGATCTTGAAAGGAAGATGCCTTCCGGCCTGGGAAGATAGGACTTGCTGAGGGTCTCATCTATCCCGGACGGAAGGCACCTGTCAGGTGAAGG
>NZ_LEKG01000346.1:0-2216 GCF_001029515.1 Micromonospora sp. RV43
GAGGTGGCGGGTAGCCGGCACCGGACGGCGCGGCCTGCTGCGGGGCGCCGCCGTGCTGCCGGTTCCAGTTGGCCTCGGCATCGAACAGCTTTTCCAGCTCGCCGCGGTCGAGGAAGATGCCCCGGCATTCGCCGCACTGGTCGATGACTACTCCGCTGCGCTCGTACTGGCGCATTTCTCCGCGGCACTTGGGACAGGTCATCTGCATGACAACGACGGTACCGGGTGTTTTCACGCAGTGGCGGTCAGCGCCTGCGTGACCTCGTCGTCGGAGACCTCGTGGAAGTCCTCGTAGTACGCCCCGACGGCGGCGAAGTCGGGCGGGAGTTGGCAGCTCACGACCGTGTCGGCGTCGGCGGCGAGCATGTCGTACGCCTGCTCGGAACCGACCGGGACGGCGACCAGGACGCGGACGGCGCCGAGGTGGCGGGCGACCTGGACGGCGGCGCGGGCGGTGGCGCCGGTGGCGAGGCCGTCGTCCACGATGACGGCGGTGCGCCCGGTGAGGTCGAGCGGTGGGCGGCCGCCGCGGTAGCGCTGTTCGCGGCGTTCCAGTTCGGCCTGTTCGCGGCGGCGGACCTGGGCCCTGTCGTTCTCGCTGATCCGGCCGGCGACCATCTCGTTGAGGACCTGCACGCCGCCGGGGCCGAGCGCGCCGTACGCGACCTCGGGTGCCCAGGGCACGCCGAGCTTGCGGACGACGAGGACGTCCAGTGGTGCGCCGAGCCGGTCGGCGACCACCCGGGCGACGGGTACACCGCCGCGTACCAGGCCGAGCACGATGACGTCGGGCCGGCCGGCGAGGTCGGTGAGTCGTTCGGCGAGTTCGCGTCCCGCCTCGGCCCGGTCGCGGTAGGTGGTCATCCCTCAGGTGTACGCCTTCCGGCCGCATCGCGCGGGGCGGTTGCCGGGAATGCCGCCCTGTCGTCCGGTCGGGTGAGCGCCAGCGCGGGGGCGAGGACGAGGAGGGCTGCCGGGTAGAGCAGGTACCCGAAGCGAGTGGAGGGCATCAGCAGGATCGCGGCGAGCAGTCCGTACCCGCAGATGATGGCCGTGGCGGCGGCGGTGCGGGGCGGACGGCGCAGCAGCCGGACGGCGATGGCTCCTCCGGCGGCGACGAGCAGCGCGGCGGCGACGGCGCGGCCGGCCGGGAGTGTCTCGGCGATGAGGTGCCCGGGGAACGGCGACTGGGCGGGGCTGGTGACGAGGCCGTGGCCGAGCGGGAAGCGCAGCACGTTCTCGACGAGGGCGTCGCGGTCGACGAGGAGCACCGGGACCAGGGCGAGGACGGGTAGGCCGATGGCGCCGAGGGCGGTGCGGGTCGCGGACCGGCGGGTGGCGGCCCAGCAGATCAGCACGACGGCGACCGGCCAGGCGAAGAGCTTCAGGGCACCGGCGGCGCCGACCGCGAGGCCGGCCCGCCCGGGCCGGCCGGCGGCGGCGAGCGCGAGGGCGAGCAGGCAGAGCGCGAGTACGGGGAGGTCGTCGCCGCCGGTGGCGAGGGTGAGCGCGCAGACGGGCAGGACTGTGGCGGCCTGGACGGCGCGCAGGACGGCGGCGTCGCGGCGGGGTGCGCCCGGGCCGCCACTTGCGCGCAGCGTGGCGACGAGGGCGACGAGGGTGAGCGCGGTGACCACGGCGAACCAGACGCGGGAGTCGGTCCACCAGGCGTCGACGGCGGCACGGGGCAGCCCGAACAGCGCCATACCGGGCTGGTAGGGGGTGTAGCCGAGGAGTTGCTCGCCGGGGGGCAGGGCGGCGATGGCGTCGGGTCCGAGGTAGGGGGTGCCGTGCTCGGCGAGGCGGGCTCCGGCGTGTTCGACCACGATCACCTCCTCCTGGGCGCGGTCGGTGCGTCCGCCGGCGCGTTCGACGCTCTGCGTGATGATCGGCAGCAGCGCGGTGGCGGCCCAGGTGAGACCGGCGACGGTCCAGCGTGCGGGCAGGCCGGCCAGGGGGGTGCCGGGGTCGCGGCGGCGGGCGAGCAGCTGGGTGGTTGCGGCGAGCGTGGCGAGCGCGTACCCGATGGTGGCGACGGCGCCCCAGGCGCGGTGCGGCGGGAGGGTGGAGGTGGCGGCGGTGATCGCGGCGAAGACGGTGGCGGCGGCGTAGAGGCCCAGGTCGAGGGCGAGGCCGCCGGCGGCGGTGTCGAGTGCCGACCAGCGGCGGGAGACGGGGGTTGCCGGGTCGGCTTGGGCGGTCACGCGGGCCAGTGT
>NZ_LEKG01000347.1:0-2193 GCF_001029515.1 Micromonospora sp. RV43
GTGCGAGATCAGCGAGGGGGGACGGGGCTGTCGGCGGTGGCCCGGCGCTGGGCCAGGGCGGCGAACGCCGTCAGGGACTCCGGGTTGGCCAGGGCGCCCTTGGCCGCCGCGCTGTCGACCGGGGTGCCCGTCAGGATCTTCTTGACCGGCACCTCCAGCTTCTTCGCGCTCAGCGTGCGGGGCACGGCCCGGACCTGGTGGATCTCGTCCGGCACGTGCCGCGGCGACAGCGCGGTACGCAGCTCCCGGCAGATCTTGCGCCGCATCTCGTCGTCGAGTTCCAGGCCCTCGGCGAGCACCACGAACAGCAGCAGCTCGCCCGCGCCGCCCTCGTCGTCCTCCAGGTGCACGACGACCGAGTCGACCACCTCGTCCAGCCCCTCGACCACCGAGTAGAACTCGGCGGTGCCGAGGCGTACGCCGCCCCGGTTGAGCGTGGCGTCGGACCGGCCGGTGATCACGCACCCGCCGCGCTCGTTCACCGTGATCCAGTCACCGTGCCGCCACACCCCGGGATAGACCTCGAAGTACGCCTCCCGGTAGCGGGCGCCGTCCGGGTCGTTCCAGAACCCGACCGGCATGCTCGGCATCGGCTCGGTGATCACCAGCTCGCCGAGCTGCCCGATCACAGCGCTGCCGTCGGCGGAGCGGGCCTCCACCTTCGCGCCGAGCGCCCGGCAGGCGATCTCCCCCGCGTACACCGGCAGCAGCGGCACGCCGCCGACGAACCCGGTGCACACGTCCGTGCCGCCGGACAGCGACTGGAGCTGGAGGCGGTCGCTCACGTTCTCGTACACCCAGGTGAAGCCCTCGGCCGGCAGCGGCGCGCCGGTCGAGCCGAGGCCGCGCACCGCGGACATGTCGGCGACCTCGCGCGGCACCAGCCCGGCCTTGCGGCAGGCCAGCAGGAACGGCGCGGACGTGCCGAAGTACGTGGTGCCGGTGTCGGCGGCCAGCCGCCACAGCGCGCCCAGGTCGGGGTGGCCCGGGTTGCCGTCGAACAGCACGATCGCCGCGCCCACCGCCGGGCCGGAGACCAGGAAGTTCCACATCATCCAGCCGGTCGTGGTGAACCACAGGAACCGGTCGGACGGGCCCAGGTCGTGGTGCAGCGCCAGCATCTTGAGGTGTTCCAGCAGGATGCCGCCGTGGCCGTGCACGATCGGCTTGGGCAGGCCGGTGGTGCCGGAGGAGTACAGCACGTAGAGCGGGTGGTCGAAGGCGACAGGGGTGAACGTCAACGGCTCGTCCGTCGCCGCCGCCAGCTCCGCCCACGGCAGCGCGCCGTCGGGGGCCGGGCCGTCCGGATCGAGGTACGCGATGGCGACCGTGTGCCGCAGCGACGGCAGCGCGGCCCGGATCGCGGCCACCTCGGCGCGCCTGTCGACCGGCTTGTCGCCGTACCGGTAGCCGTCCACGGCGACCAGCACGGTGGGCTCGATCTGCTGCCAGCGGTCGGTGACGCTGCGGGTGCCGAACTCGGGCGCGCAGGAGGAGAAGATCGCGCCCAGGCTGGCGGTGGCGAGCAGCAGGACGTACGTCTCCGGGATGTTCGGCGCGTACGCGGCCACCCGGTCGCCCGGCCCGACACCGAGGCGGCGCAGCCCGGCGGCCACCCGGCGGACCCGCTCGCGCAGCTCGGCCGCGGTGAGCGTCTCCGGCGCGCGGGTCTGACCGTGCGCGATCACCGCCGGGTCGTCGTCGCCCAGCCCCGGCATGCGCAGCACGTTCTCGGCGTAGTTGAGCGTCGCGCCGGGGAACCAGCGGGTGCCCGGCATGGCCCGGTCGGTGAGGGTGGCGGTCGGCGGGGTGTGGGCGACCACGTCGAAGTAGTCCCAGATCGAGCGCCAGAACGCGTCCAGGTCGGTCACCGACCACTGCCACAGCGCGTCGTAGTCGGCGAACTCCAGCCCGCGGTGCTCGGCCAGCCAGCGCAGGTAGTCACCGATCCGCGACCGCTCCCGCACGTCCGCCGGCGGCGTCCACAGCACGTCAGCCACTGTTCCACCCTCCCCTGGGCCCGCCACGACGGTGTGCCGGGGCCGTGGCGCCATCTTGCCCTACCTCGTGCCGCCATTGTCCGCGCCGGGTACGCCGGAACCGGCGTACAGGTCGGCGAAGCGCGCCCCGTCCAGGTCGACGTGGGAGTGCACGGCGCTGAACAGCGCCTCACGGACCCGGTCCGAGGTGGGA